>QYPA01000043.1 GCA_007279715.1 Comamonadaceae bacterium
AGCGCTGCGCTGACGGTGTTGAGCGTGGAGGGCTTGAGGCTGGCGTTGTCGTGTTCGGCGATGACGAGGGTGGTCATGGGGTTGGGTCCTGTAAGGAGTTCTGTAGAGATTTAGATAACTTTGGCGTCGTTTCGGAGTTTGTCGACCAAGGCGGCTACGTCTGCGACTTTGATGCCGGCGCTGCGGGCGGCGGGTTCGACGACTTTGAGGGTTTTGATGCGGGGGCTGACATCTACGCCCAAGTCTGCAGGGCTCAGGGTGTCGAGCTGCTTTTTCTTGGCCTTCATGATGTTAGGTAGGGTGACGTAGCGGGGCTCGTTAAGGCGCAGGTCGGTGGTGATGATGGCCGGTAGGGTCAGGCTCAGGGTTTCGGAGCCGCCGTCGACTTCGCGGGTGACTTGGGCTTTGCCGTCGGCGATCTCGACTTTGCTGGCAAAGGTGGCTTGGGGGCGGTCGCTTAAGGCGGCGAGCATTTGGCCGGTTTGGTTGCAGTCGTCGTCAATGGCTTGTTTGCCTAGGATGACCAAGCCAGGTTGCTCTTTGTCCATCAGGGCTTTGAGCAGTTTAGCAACGGCCAGGGGCTGGAGTTCTTCTGCGGTTTCTACGAGGATGGCGCGGTCGGCTCCGATGGCCATGGCGGTGCGTAGGGTTTCTGCGCAGGCAGCGGTGCCGCAAGACACTGCGATGATTTCGCTGGCGTGGCCTTTTTCTTTAAGGCGTACAGCCTCTTCGATGGCGATTTCGTCAAAGGGGTTCATGCTCATCTTGACGTTGGCGATGTCTACTCCGCTGAAATCACTCTTGACTCGCACTTTGACGTTGTAGTCCACCACGCGCTTGACTGCTACCAATACTTTCATGTTTTTCTCCGTAATGTGGGCTCTGCGATTAAGAACGCGGCTTGGTGTTTTCTGGATCGTACAAAGCGCCGTAACCCACGGCCGCGACGGTGACCGGATAAACATCTTCAAAATATTGAATCTGCAACGCACGGCCCACTTGGCAAAACGCGTAAGGCAGGTAAGCCAGCGCAATGTTTTTACCAATGGACGGGCCAAAGGCAATGCTGCTGGTGTAAGAGCGCCGACCTTCGGAGTCAATCAGCGTTGCGCCTGTTTCGGGGTTCATCACTGGGCAAATACCTACGGGGTAACGCGCAACGCCGGTGCTGTCGATGTTACTGGTCATAGTCAGCGTACACAAGTAGGCGGGCTGGTGTTCGCGTTCGCGAAATTTCAGATGCGCTTCTTTGCCGTGGAAGTCGGCGGCCTTGACTTTGGGTCGGGCCAAGTCGGCTTCGAGCAGGTTGTACTCCGTCAACAAATCGGCATTTTGTAGACGCAGGCTTTTCTCCATGCGACGGCTGTTGGCGTAGGTTTCCACACCCACGGGCGTCACGCCCAAGGCGTGCAGCGCATCCCACAAGGCCAGGCCGTCTTCGTATTTAAAGTGCAGCTCCCAACCTTGCTCGCCCACATACGAAATGTGAAAAGCCAGCACAGGAACGCCTTTGATTTTCAGTTCACGCAGGGCCGCAAAAGGAAAGTTCTCGTTGGACCACGCCTCGGGCACATCGGCAATTTTTTGAATCGTGGCGCGGGCGTTGGGGCCCCACACGCCTAAGCAACCGTATTGCGTGGTGGTGTCGGTGACGGTGACTTTCGCGCCGCGGTCTTGCGCCATCCGGCGTACCCACGTCAGGTCGCGGTGGCCCGCGTCAGCCCCGTCGATCACACGGTAGTGGTCTTGGGCTAAACGCAAGACCGTTAGGTCGGCGCGAACGCCGCCCTTGGCGTCTAAGAAGTGGGTATAAATTCCTTTGCCTACGGGGGTGTCCCCGCCTACTTTGGCAACGCAGATGTATTCCAACAGGTCGGCGGCGTCTGGGCCTACGACATCAAACTCCGCAAAGTGAGAGATGTTGATCATGCCGACGTCTTCCGACATTTTCAAATGCTCGGCGTTGGACACGCGCCAGAAATGGCGGTTGTCCCATTCATTAGCCCGCACCGGAACTTTGTCACCGTAGACCTCGAACAAATGCTCGTTGCTGGCGTAACCATGCGCCCGCTCCCAACCGCTGAGCTCCATAAAGTAAGCGCCCAAGGCTTTTTCACGTTCGTAAAACGGGCTTTTAAAAATACCGCGCCCAGCGCTGTAGGGCTCGCGGGTGTGCACCGGCGGGTTGTAAATTTTGAATGCGCCTTCGTAGCAGCGGTCGTGGATGTATTTCTCATCCTGCTGAAACGGGTAGTAACGCGCCACATCAATGCGGCTGTGGTCCAGGTGGGTATGGCCATCGGTCATCCAATCGGCCAGCAGTTTTCCTACGCCCGGGCCGTCTTTGACCCACACCGCCTCGGCGTACCACAGGCCGCGCACTTTGGAGGATTCACCAATCGAGGGGTTTCCGTCCGTAGTTACTTGCAACAAACCATTGAAGGAATATTTGTCGTCATAGCCCAGCTCAGCCAAGATCGGCGTGAGCTCCATCGCCCGCTCCAGCGGCGCCATGATTTGCTCCAACTCCAAGTCGCGCTGCGAAGGCGACAAGCGCGCTTGCTCTTTCTCCAACAAATCGCGCGGGTGGCACATGCGCGGATTTTTTTCTTCGTAATAGCCCCATTCGATCTGACCGCCTTCAGGCGTTTTTGGATCTCCGGTATCGCGAAGGTAGGCCGAGTTGCCTTGGTCACGCAGCAAGGGGTAACCAATGTCTTTGCCCGTGCCGGCAAATTCAAGGTAGGGTTTAAAAAACGTGAGGGGGTGGTCCACCGGCATGATGGGCAAATCTTCACCCGCCATGCCTGCAATCAAGCGGCCCCATAAACCGGCGCTCACCACCACATAATCTGCGGCGATATAGCCTTTGGTGGTTTCAACGCCCTGGATACGGCCGTTTTCAATGCGCAAGCCGGTGCATGCCGTATTGGCAAAAGAAAGCAGCTTGCCCGTGGCCACCGCCGCGTCCACTAACTCGCCCGCCACCATTTGCGAACGGGGTTTGACCAAGCCCGCATCAGGGTCCCACAGGGCCCCTTGAATCATGTCTTCTTCTAACAAAGGAAACTTGGCTTTGGCCTCTGCGGGCGTGATCATCTCCACCCGGTTGCCAAAGGCTTTGCCTGAGGCCACGCGGCGCTTGAGCTCGACCATGCGCTCATCGTCACCCACCCGCGCCACTTCGATACCGCCGATGCGCTCATAGCGGCCCATCTTGTCGTAAAAATCGATGCTGTACTTGGTCGTGAAAATCGTCATCTGATCGTGCATCGTGTTGAAGCAAAAATCAGACGCGTGGGCGGTAGAACCAACGTCGGTAGGAATCGCGGATTTATCGATCCCGACAATGTTGTCCCAGCCGCGTTCGATCAAGTGATGCACCACTGAAGCACCGACGATGCCGCCTTGGCCAATGATGACTACTTTGGCGCGTTCAGGAAATTTGGCCATTTGCGGAAGCTCCTAGGGGTAATGGAAGTAGGTCTTTTTCAGACCGAACAAAGTGTATTTGGGCCCTGTGCGGGCTAAGCTTCAATTGCGACTGTGGATTATAGAAATGCGTCAATGTAAAAGCGACAGGCCGCGTCCAGAAGGGAGCTCTCTGGGTCAGGACATTAGATAACGTTGTTTGATTTCAAACAATGATTGGCTGCAATGGTCAGCAAGCGAAAGCTCATTGGATCATGATCAACGTCTATTTAGAGCTGGAAGCGGTAAGCTGATTTGCTCCATAACGGCCACTAAAAAGTCCTTTTTCACGTTTGAGTTAAGAGGTAGCCAACAGCTGACCATAAGATTCAAACGTTAAAAATGTGCCTTATTTATACGAGCAAGGAATTGGGCATCACTGCGCTATAGCCAACTCTCTGGGTATTGCCCACCAAATGCTGCAGCTGAATATTGATGCAGCAGGTCATCCGCTGGAATTGCAGTGTCGGGCAAAGTCTTAAGTAACGCGAACTCCTCTACTAAAGGTTTGAACTTCTCGCTTCCGAATTCCGACAAGCAGTTATAGAAGATGAGTTTCAATTCGGCGCTAGATAGTTGAGCACGAATGAGATTCGTGTAAAAGCGTTGATCGATGTTATCCGTTCGCTTCACCAGCTTGACAATGTTGTACAGCAGTCTAAAGTAATGGCCAAGCGCAGCTTGGTTCTCGCGGAAGAAGATCCCGTAGAAAGGGATAAATACTTCGTATTTCTCAATTGCGTCATTATTGATGAGTCGGCCTTCGAGCTCATCAAGATAGTGCTGAAAGCATGCCCGCCCCTTCAAAGAACGTTTTATAACTTCCATCGAAGCAACAATGTCATTGTGGAGGCGCAGGCTCTGAAAGAACGTTCCCTCAAATGTCTGCTGCCTGAGTGTTTCATTTTGCTTTGTCAGAGCTTCTGCTGAATTTCGTAGTTCCTTAACGGACAATCGAAGTTCTCGAATCTGTAGCCCCAGCGTTGCCAACAAAGCGAGTAGCGCAAGTAGGCTAAACGTTGGGTTAAGTAAGCCGCCGACATAGTCTCCGAATTGCGCCCACTTATCCTGATCATTTGCAAGAGGACCACCAAATTGCCATATGTATGCGACCACAAAAAATACAGAGACAGCAATACCTATATACGCCAAGGTCGTAAGTCGGCTTACATGCTTGGTGGCTTCTGCTAGCTCGGCATCGGAGGTATCGGTTTCAGCGTAGTGCATCGAAAAGTGTGTTTGATTAGTTGTCTTTAGATTCTGAAGCCTCCTTCGTAATCTGAAAATCCCCCAAATGGGTGAATTGGGAAAATTTCTGCTTACGCTGCACACCTGGCTTAAACGCTCGTCGAATTGAGCGTCAAATCTATGACAACACATTCACGAGTGTGAAACTGTTATGGGATTGGGTGCTGTCTCTGCTTTTTTGCTGCGTAAAAACTCAATGCGAACCCGCAAACGCCCGCATATGAAATGCAGCGTGTTCAGATTCATACGCATAGTCCGTGCCCACGGGGCAGGCGCGCCGCGCCAAGCAACCCGCTTGCATACAGTCTTGCCCCTGCGGGCTGTGCAGATGCGTTGCGCAGGCATCGAGCTGGTAGCCCTTGGCGTCAAAGGCCTGAACCGGACAGGCTTGTAAACAAGGCTGGCCGGAACAGCTCAAACACACATCTGCGCCAGCTAAAGCAACGCTAGAACAGGCCGTTAAAAAAGGCGTATCGCCCGGCGACACCGCGGGCAAGGCGAGCGCGAAACGGTAGGCGTGCCAAAGTCCGCAGGTGGGATGCAGGCGCAACATCAAGGGGCTGGTATCCAAGGTTTCACCGCGGGCGGCCCATTGCTGAAATGGCCAATAGGGCGGGCCTTCAAAAGGGAAAAGCGCCAAACCGCCCCAACGCTCTGCCAGTTCTTCTGCGATTTCCCGGCTCCATCGGTCTAAGGGGTCTGGCAAACCATCGGCGTAAAAAGACGACGCGGAAAACGCGGGCCACAGGCTTGAGCCCACTGCGCCGACCATCCACACCACGGCGGCGGTTTTGCCATTGGCAAGCACGGGCAAAACATCAGCGGCCTGCGGCTCCCACGCGCCGCGCAAGTGCAAACCATGGCTACTTAAAACATCTGCGATCAGGGCACGAGAAGGCGCGTTCATGGGGCGGGCAATTTACAGCGCCTTGGTGCGCGGTGGGCCGGAGGCGGTTGCGGTGACGACGGCTTCAAAAAAGACGTTGCCGTCAATGTCGTTGTTGACGCTGTTATCGCTTTGGCTAAAGACCACCTCGGCGTGGGCAGCGCCTGCTTCCATGGCGCGGGTATAGGCTTCTTTGCCTGCCAGTTCTTTGGCATGGTCTATGGCGCTCGCATAGTCTGGGAAATCAACGGGGCCAAGGGCAGTGAATATTTTGAAAGTGCCGCGCACGGGTTGGGTCACGGTCAGGTGAACGCGCTGAGACAC
>QYPA01000026.1 GCA_007279715.1 Comamonadaceae bacterium
GCCCATGCCAGTCAGACCGAAGAGACGACCCCACGCTGCGGCATCTTGGTGCGCACCAGCGGGCAGAGCCCTGCCCTTTTGACATGCGATGCGGTTTTAAGACCCTTTAACGCCTTAGACCTTGAGCCGTGGATTGCGCTCAAGCACGGCGAAGACGATGCGGGCCCTTTTCTTCAATTGAGTCTCCTCTCTGGCCCCACGCAAGCGTGGGCACCCGACTTCAATACGCTGCATATTTGTCAGACGCTTCACCTTGACACGGCCAGTTCGCACCATGACTTGCTTCGTGAAATTGTGATCACGCTGCTCTTGGGGCCCCAGTGTGTGGAGTTTCCAAGTTTGCAAGAGTGGCGCTCGGCGGTAAAGATTCGGGCGAACATTGTTGTTGCAGCGCGCAAAACCCAGCTGGCTTTTAATACCCACGCTTTAGACCGCCCCTTAGATTGCTGGCGTTATGACGAAGACCTTGGCTTTATTTTGTTACCAGAAGTGTATTTAATTACGGCCTTAACCAAAGCCACCCAGCCCGCAGTGTCTGGCAGCCTGTTTGCTTTTTCTTGTTACCGGGCAACTGAATACGTGATCTTGCTGGGGATTGCGCAAGAACTTGTCCATTGCAACCCGGGCTTGTTAGCGCAAATACAAGACCTTTGGCGCACAGGCCCAATTGTTTCTGGCGCTTTTCACAGCGTGTTCTTACAAGAGCACGGGTCCATGGAAGCCCCTTTGCCGGCGACGTATTTTGTGCCCGGAGACCGGGTTTGGTTTCGCAACCCGGATGCGACGTCGTCCGAGGCCTCTGGGTTTGAGGGCTCATGGGTGGTGTATTTGGGGGACGGCTTATTCAGCAATTTTTGGAAGCACCAACAACCTTATTCGCTGGCACAAAAATGCGTCGAGATTTACCACTGGCGACACGGCCTTTACATCGACAGTGACGGCGAAGAGCGCATCGATGAAGACCGGATTGCCCCGCAGATTGAAGCCTGTTTGCAAAATCCGGCTGAACTCGCCCCGCTGCTTGAAAAAATGCAGCGCTTTCGGGAAGCGCGCGGCGTGTACACCGAAGCGGGAGGTTGCATGGACACCACGCGGGAATTTTCGCGCTGGGTCTGTCCGGGAACCAGCGACATCGTCCTGCCCGTTCGATAACCCGCCGTTTTTATTTCTTTAAGGCCACGCGCATTTGGTCAATCACGCCCTTGTAATCCGGTTTGCCAAAAATAGCGCTGCCCGCCACAAAGGTGTCTGCGCCCGCGTCAGCAACGCGGCGAATGTTGTCGGTCTTGATGCCGCCATCGACCTCCAAGCGAACGTCTTTGCCGCAGGCGTCGATGCGTTTGCGAACCGCTTCAATTTTGCGCAGTGCGGAATCAATAAAGCTTTGCCCGCCAAAGCCCGGGTTCACGCTCATGATCAAAACCAAATCAATATCCTCAATCACCCAATCTAAAACATCCAAAGGCTCTGCAGGGTTAAAGACCAAGCCTGCTTTAACGCCCTTGGAGTGAATGGCTTGAATGCTGCGGTGCACGTGGCCCGAGGCATCGGGGTGAAAACTTATCAGGTCTGCGCCCGCCTCGGCAAACGACGCCGCGAGCGCATCAACCGGCGCAACCATCAGGTGGACATCAATCGGAACAGCCACGCCCGCAGCGGTCTTGGCGTGGGGTTTGAGCGCTTGGCAGACCATAGGGCCGAAGGTGAGGTTAGGCACGTAATGGTTGTCCATCACATCAAAGTGAATCCAATCGGCACCGGCGGCAATGACGGTTTTGACTTCCTCGCCCAAGCGGGCAAAGTCGGCAGAAAGAATAGAAGGGGCAATGCGGTAGGTCATAGGGGGATGGAATTAAAAGGGATTTGGGCTGGCTTCGTATCTTCGCCCATTTTCGCAGGTAGCATTGGGCTATGTCCAAGCCTTCTTTTGTTTACCAGTTTCGCGTTGATGTCGTCCCCCTGTACTTGGCCGAGCAATCGTCGCCCGAACAAGGGCAATACCTGTTTTCGTACAGCATCACGATCACCAATACCGGCCAAATCCCTGCCCAATTGATCTCCCGAACCTGGAACGTCAATGATGCCAACGGCCACACCGAGAAGGTCAAAGGCTTAGGCGTAGTGGGCCACCAACCGCTGCTCAAACCCGGGCAGTCTTTTGAATACACCAGCGGCACCCGCTTACGTACTCCCACCGGCACGATGCATGGAAGCTTTTTTTGCGTAGCTGAAGACGGCGAGAAGTTTGATGTTGACGTTCCTATGTTTGTGCTTGACGCCCTCAGCAGTTCGGGTGCCGGCGGCAAACGCACCTTGCATTAATTTTGCCGAGTCCGGCTAAGGCGTTCATGGGCGAGTTCGACCTGATCCAGCGGTTTTTTTCCTGGCCCACGCCCCGTGCGGTGTTGGGTGTGGGTGACGACTGCGCTTTACTGGCCCCAAGCGCGGGTATGCACATGGCGATTTCTACCGACACGCTCATCAGTGGTCGGCATTTTTTTCCTGACGTTGACCCCCAAGCACTAGGCCACAAAGCCTTGGCCGTGAACCTCAGCGATCTGGCTGCCTGCGGGGCCCGACCAGTTGCTTTTGTGTTGGCCTTGGCGCTGCCCGAGGTGAAGGACGCATGGTTGGAAGCGTTTGCAAAAGGCCTGTTTGATTTGGCCCAAGCCCATGGCTGCGAGCTCATAGGCGGAGACACCACGCGCGGGCCTTTAACGATCACCATCACGGTCTTCGGTGAAGTCCCGAACACACCCACAGAGGCCGCGTCTCATGGCGTCTCCACAGGTGCCTTGTTGCGCAGCGGCGCGCAGGTGGGTGACGATATTTATGCCAGTGGAAGTGTGGGTGATGCGGCCTTGGCCTTGCGTGCTTTGCAAGGAAAAATCACACTTCCTGATTCGCTGATGGCAGCAGCGAGAGCGCGCTTAGAGAGGCCTGAGCCTCGTGTGGCTTTGGGCTTAGCTTTGCGGGGAGTGGCAACGGCCTGCGCCGATGTGAGCGATGGGCTGCGTGGCGACTTGGACCATATTTTGGAAAGCTCCCAAGTGGGCGCAACACTCCAGCGGGATGCGCTTGGGTCCTTATTAGCGACTCGCAAAAATTACCCCGGCGCTGCGTCCGCCTTTGACGCAGCCTTTGGCGACTTCGCAGCCCAATGCGTTTTGGGCGGCGGTGACGATTACGAGTTGGTGTTTACTGCGCCTGAGTCCAAGCGCTTGGCCGTTGCAAAAGCCGCCGAACTGAGCGCCACGCCCGTCACCCGCATTGGCCAAGTAGTCTTAGCCCATGGCATCACGCTGATGGATGCCAGCGGCAAAGCCCTTCCCAGCCTAGCCGTTGGAGACTTCGCCTCGTTTGATCACTTTAGCCTTGGATAATGTCGCCATGAGCGAACCCGAAACTTTGTTCCCTACCGGTACATCCACCTTTGCGGCCCGGCCCACTGCGCGTTTTATGCGCGGTGATGTGGCCCATTGGATTGCCTTGGGTTTTGGCTCAGGCCTGAGCCGCTTTGCCCCAGGAACGGTCGGCACCTTGTGGGCGTGGGTTGCATTTATTGCGCTATCGCCTTGGATGAATGACCTGCGCTGGGCCGTGGTGATCGCGGTGTCGCTGCCCGTGGGCTGGTGGGCCTGTTCTCGCACGGCTCGCCATATGGGCGTACTTGATCCGGGCAGCATCGTGTGGGATGAAATTTTCGCTTTTTGGTTGGTGTTGTGGTTGGTCATGCCCACGGGCGTGTGGGGCCAACTGTTTGCCTTTGGACTGTTTCGCTTTTTTGATGCGGTAAAGCCCGGCCCCGTCGGTTGGGCCGACCGCTTGTTCCACGGCACAGACCCTGCGAGTGACCGCTTTGCTTGGGTGAAAGCCGGCGCAGGCATCATGCTTGATGATTTGGTAGCGGCTCTTTGTACATTGTTGGTCATCGCTGTGTGGCGGTGGGTTTGATGACCGATACGCAGACCCTCACGCATTCGATGCAAACGCAACAAGCGGTTCTGCGCCTATCGCACGTGCTTTTGCAAAAGCAGTGGATGCTAGCTTGCGCAGAGAGTTGCACCGGCGGCATGGTTGCTGCAGCCTGTACCGACTTGGCAGGCTCAAGCGCGTGGTTTGAACGCGGCTTTGTGACCTACTCTAACGCCGCGAAAATACAACAGCTTGACGTTGACGCCGCCATGATTACCCAGCACGGAGCGGTCAGCGAGGCCGTTGCAAGAGCGATGGCCCAGGGCGCTTTGCTCCATTCCAAAGCCCAAGTGACACTGGCCATCACCGGCGTGGCGGGGCCCGCTGGTGGCACGTTAGACAAGCCCGTAGGAACCGTTTGGTTTGCTTGGGCCACGCCTGAAGGCATACACAGCGAACTCCGCCACTTTGAAGGCGACCGCGCCGCCGTTCGCCAAGCCAGCACCTTGCACAGCCTGCTAGGTTTGCTCAGCTTGATTGAAAGCCCCGCTACTTGAACGCAGATTTTTGGACGGGGTTCGCCGCGAGTTTGGCTTTGATCGTTGCCATCGGCTCACAAAATGCGTTCGTTTTACGACAAGGCATATTGCGCCAACACGTCGCCCCTTTGGTGCTTTTTTGCAGTCTCTCTGATGCCGTATTAATTCTCTTAGGCATAGGCGGCGCGGGCGCTTTGATTCAAGACAACCCCTGGCTCGTAGAAGCCAGCCGCTACGCCGGCGCTGCGTTTTTATTGGTCTACGCTTTTTTTGCTGCGCGGCGGGCGTTGCATCCGTCTCGCCTCTTGCCCACCGATGCGCCGGGTTTGAGTTTGAAAGCCGCCTTGGCGGCCTGCTTTGGCTTTACGTTTCTCAACCCCCATGTGTATTTAGACACAGTAGTTTTGCTTGGCACTCTCGCCAACCAACACCCGCAAGCGGGCCGATGGTGGTTCGGTGCGGGGGCAGTCATGGCCAGCATGACTTGGTTTAGCGCGTTAGGTTTCGGAGCCCGTTGGCTCCAGCCTTGGTTTGAAACAGTGCGGGCGTGGCGAATGCTGGACGGACTGATCGCATTGACGATGCTGGGCTTGGCGTTGATGCTGGTTAGAGGTTAATAAAAACTCTGCGGCCATTCCATTTCTTCCCTTTTATTGCCGCAAAAATTTCCAATCACTCTTACCTTGAAAAGACTTCCTTGAGTGGCTTGGTCATAAATTCCGATTCATCAGATGTGCAGCAGATTAGAACACCTGCTCGAATTTTGATCTCAATCGGTCAACCCGAAGCGTTGGCCATCGTCGCTGGGCTGTATACCAA
>QYPA01000116.1 GCA_007279715.1 Comamonadaceae bacterium
CCTCCACACCCTCGCTTACTGGGGATGCGTCTGCGCCTGGCGCTGTCGCTGGGGACACGATCAATTCAGTTTGGGTCCCGTCTGTCACCCCCACTTGTACCGCAATCGCTTGAGGTTGGCCTTTGGCGTCTTTCACATAAAGCCGCCCACGGCTGCTGGAGCGAGAAGCGCCATCTCCTTTAGGTGGCTCGACGCCGGCAATACGCAAACGCAGCGCCGCGTTAGGAACTTTCAAAACTTGTTTGCGCTCTTCGGTCACGATTCTTACGTTGGCCGTCATGCCCGGCATCAATCGGCCGTCAACGTTAGAGAACCGAATCACCGCCACATACGTCACCACATTGGCAACGTTAAGCGCCGCTTTGCGCACCTGTTGAACCGCCCCTTGGAAAGTTTGGCCCGGAAACGCGTCCACCGTAAAAGTGGCCTTTTGACCTACGACCAAGCGGCCCACGTCGCTTTCGTCAATGGCCGCCTCGACTTGCATATCGGACAAATTTTGCGCAATCACAAACAACTCGGGGGCTTGCAAGCTGCTGGCAACCGTTTGCCCCCGCTCAATCGCCCGTTTAATCACAATACCGTTGACAGGCGAGTTAATCTTCGTGCGGGCCAAGTCGATGCGGGCTTGGGCCAGCGCCGAATCGCGCTGCGACACATTGGCTTTAGCCGCGCTTACCTGCGCTTGGGAGACGCCTACCTGGGCTTGCGTCGCTTTCAAAGCCTCAACGCTGGTGTTCACCAAAGCCCGGGCTTTGTCGCCCTCGCTTTGGGCGATGAATTGTTTTTCAACCAAACTGAGGGTGCGATCCTGAGAACGCTGCGCCTCGTTTAAATCCACCTGGGCTCGCGAGACCTGCGTTTGGGTTGCAAGCAGGTTGGCCTGTGCGGTTAACACCGCAGCCCGAGCCGCATCAACATCGGCCTGCGCCGAGCGAACCCGGTACTCAAAACTCTCCGGATCAATTTGCGCCAGCAACTGGCCGGCTTTCACTTCGGTATTGAAATCGACCAAGACGTCACGAATCTGTCCGCTCACCTGCGTCCCTACCGTAACCAAAGACACCGGCGTCACCGCTCCGCTCGCCGCAACACTAGCCAACAAATCCCCCCGCTCAATTTTTCCGGTCCGGTACTGCACCTCGGCGCTCCCGCCGCGCTGCGCCCACCAAGCCCCGCCCAGGGCAAGCAGCACAATCGCCAAACCAATCGCAATCCGGGTTTTTTGTTTCATCTGGGCATTGTAGGAAAGAGAAAAGACAAGGTGAGGACAATAGAATTAAAGTCATTTCCAAAAAGAGACTATGCAACTCACCCCCACTATCGCCATTCACATGAGCGCCGCCATTGGCGCAGTCCTCATTGGGCCTATCGTGC
Organism: Comamonadaceae bacterium; assembly: GCA_007279715.1. Lineage (GTDB taxonomy): Bacteria > Pseudomonadota > Gammaproteobacteria > Burkholderiales > Burkholderiaceae_C > Allorhodoferax. The sequence goes on from QYPA01000116.1 coordinate 1,378, forward strand.
TCTGGGCCCGTTTGGGCCAACACATCCGACCATGGCTGCACCGCGCTCTGGGTTATGCCTGGACAACGCTCATGCTAGCCGCAGCCATCACCGGCATCTTTATTCGCGACTTTAATTTACCCAATGTGTGGGGCTATACGCCGATCCACTTACTTATCCCAATCACTCTCGTGAGCTTGTTTATTGCGTTTCGATCGCTGGCGCGGCGCGAATTTGCGTCGCATAGAAAAACGATGCAAAGTCTGTATTTCGGCGCCTGCATTGTGGCCGGAGCGTTTACCTTGCTGCCATCGCGTTATTTAGGGCAATTGATTTGGCATGAGTGGCTGGGATGGTATTGACTTCAAACCACACCACTTTACATAGCATTAACAATTACTACATAAAATTTTTGACAGTTTTCAAATACTTTGATTGACTCGTCAAATGCAACAGCTTAGAGCTCCCAAATTTCTTCAACGTAGACCGGCTTTGCTAATTGGTATTTGTGCATTTGTGGGGCTAACTTTGAGCGCCTGTGGTGGTGGCAGCGAAAGCGGCAGCACGAGCGCTGCGAGTTCCTACATAAACGTAGGGGTATATACGTCGTTAGATTTGAATTCACCGCTTAACTACACAACACCGACGTTGCTGGCTCATTACGATGCAGGTGTGCTTGCTACCAACAACCAAACAACCAACATTACCACCAACAAAGGCGCGACCCTTGGACGAGTGTTATTCAATGATGTACGTTTGAGTTTTAACGACACCAAATCTTGTGCGTCTTGCCATCAGCAAATCAACGGTTTTGTTGATCAAAACCAATTCAGCACAGGTTTTGCTGGAGGATTTACAACTGCCCACGCTATGCGTTTAGGCAATGTGGCCTTCTATCAAGGCAACAGCATGTTTTGGGATAAACGCGCAACCAGCATTGAAGACCAAGCCACCGACCCGATTCAAAACGCGGTAGAGATGGGTTTTGACGCCACCCACGGCGGCTTCAATGCACTGATTACAAAGATGCAAAACTTGAGCTATTACCCTGAGCTATTTACATGGGTGTTTGGCGACAGCGCGATTACAGAAACCCGAATTCAAAATGCGCTAGCGCAGTTTGAACGCAGCATGATCTCAGCCAATAGCAAATGGGATCGCGCCTATGCAGTGGTCTACGCCGCCAACGGAAGTGTCAACAACGCACAAAATTTTGGGCGCTCATTGGCAGGCAACAATATCCCTGCGGCTGATCGTTTCACGGCATCTGAAGACAATGGCCGAGACTTGTTTATGCGCGGGCCACCCAATGGCAAAGGTTGCGCGGGTTGCCATCAGCCCCCCACATTCGCGTTAGACCGAAACTCAAGAAGCAATGGGCTAGACCTGAATGAAACCGTGATTTTTAAATCCCCCTCGCTTAAAAACGTGGCGCTTTCTGGCCATTTTATGCACGATGGACGCTTCAGCACGCTAGACCAAGTACTCACGCACTACGCGTCTGGGATCAAAGCAGGCGCGGCCCGAGATAATCGAACGCCCATTGGTGGTATCGCTATGACAGCCCAGGAACAAGCTGATATCGTGGCCTTCATGCTGACACTGACCGATACATCGCTCAACACAGACGATCGCTTCGGCAGTCCTTTCACCAAGTAAATAAGGGCCACTAAAATCGCCGGATGACGAAACCCGCCACCCCTGCGACTGAACCGGACCATAAGACCAGTAACTTCCTGCGCCAGATCATCGAAAACGATTTGTACAAAGGCACTTACGCTAGCCGCCGCTGGGCTGGCAGCCCTGGCGACGCAGCGCACCATGCTTCAGGGCAGCCTGACCCCGCCAAGATCCGCACCCGCTTTCCGCCCGAGCCCAACGGCTACCTGCATGTGGGCCATGCCAAAAGCATCTGCATCAACTTCGGGCTGGCCCAGGAATATGGCGGCGTGTGCCACCTGCGCTTTGACGACACCAACCCCGAAAAAGAAGACACCGAATACGTCAACAGCATCATCGACGCCGTAAAATGGCTGGGCTTCAGTTGGAGCCAACCGGGCAACGACAAGGCCTACCAAGCCAGCGACTACTTCGACTTTATGTACCGCGCTGCCGAGGCGCTGATTGAAGCTGGTTACGCCTATGTGGACGAACAAACCGCTGAGGAAATGCGAACCAACCGAGGCGACTTTGGCAAGCCAGGCGTGAACAGCCCATTTCGCACCCGTACCGTCGAAGAAAACTTGGCGCGACTCAGAGAAATGCGTGACGGCAAGCTCGATGACGGCGCCGCCGTGCTGCGCGCCAAAATCGACATGGCTTCGCCCAACATCAACCTGCGCGACCCGGCCATCTACCGCATCCGCCGGGCCACGCATCACAACACGGGAGACACCTGGTGCATCTACCCGATGTACACCTTTGCCCACCCCATCGAAGACGCGCTGGAACAAATCACCCACAGCATCTGCACGCTGGAATTTGAAGACCAGCGCCCGTTTTACGACTGGCTGATGGAGCGCCTGTGCGAGTGCAAATTGCTGGCCGCGCCCAGTCCCAAACAATACGAATTTGCCCGCCTGAACCTGACCTATGTGATCACCAGCAAACGCAAGCTCGCGCAACTGGTTGCCGAGGGGAAAGTTAACGGTTGGGACGACCCGCGCATGCCGACCATCGTGGGCCTGCGCCGGCGGGGCTACACGCCTGAGAGCTTACGCCTGTTTGCTGACCGCATCGGCGTGACCAAAAGCGACAGTTGGATTGACTACTCCACGCTTGAAGGTTGCCTACGCGAAGACCTCGAAGAAAAAGCCCACCGCGGCATGGCCGTGCTCAACCCCGTCAAACTGGTTTTGACTAACTGGGACGAAGTGTTCTCGCCCGGTCATCTAGAAGCCTGTAGCCAACCCGCTCTGCCCCACTCCGATGAAAGCACGTTAGTACCCGAGCGCCACTTCACCTTGGGAAAAGAAGTGTGGATAGAGCGCGACGACTATGAAGACGTTCCGCCCAAGGGCTACAAGCGATTATTTCCAGGCAATAAGGTGCGCCTTAAAGGCGGCTATGTCATTGAATGCACCAGCGCCCACCGCGACGCAAGCGGCACCATCACCGAAGTTTTAGCCACCCTGATCCCCGACACCAAAAGCGGAACACCGGGCAGCAACAGCGTCAAAGCCAGCGCGGCAATTACATGGGTTGGCGTGGCGGACGGCGTACAAGCCGAAGTACGGATGTACGACCGCCTGTTCCTAGACCCGCAGCCCGATGCGGGGGGTAAAGACTTTTTAGAGAACCTCAACCCCAACAGCCTAAAAGTTATCACCGCTTTCGTCGAACCAAGCTTAGCGAACGCAGCAGTAGACCAGAAGTTCCAGTTTGAACGCCATGGCTACTTTGTGGCGGATCGGTTGGATCACGTGGCTGGTTTAAATCCAGTGTTTAATTTTGCAGTGGGGTTGAAAGATAGTTGGGGGAAGTAGAAAAATAAGGCAACGCGTTGTTCGCGTCACATTTTCCAAGTGGGCTTACAGGAAATATTGCAATTGAATCCACAAGAAATACTCGCATTCTGGTTCACCGAACTCACCCCCAAGCAGCACTACGCCAAAGACGCTGCCTTGGACGAAGCCATCCGCACCCGCTTTGGCGACACGCTGGAAGCTGCCGCTAGGTGCGAGTTGTTTGCCTGGCGCACCACGCCCGAGGGTCGCTTGGCCGAGATCTTGGTTCTAGACCAGTTCTCTCGCAACGTCTACCGCGACACCGCCCGCGCCTTTGCGCAAGACGCTCTAGCCTTGGCGTTGGCGCAAGAGTTGGTAGCCAGTGGGCAAGACCGCAGCCTACCCTTGGCGCAGCGCAGCTTTGCCTACATGCCCTATATGCACAGCGAGTCTGCGCTGGTGCATGCGCAAGCGGTTGAATTGTTTTCGCAGCCGGGTTTGGAAGACACCTGGCGCTTTGAGCTGCGCCATAAAGTAATCATCGACCGCTTTGGCCGATACCCCCACCGCAACGCCCTGCTGGGCCGTGAGTCCTCGCCTGAGGAGCTGGCGTTTTTGAGTGAGCCGGGGTCTGCCTTCTAAAATTCAGATTCTTATGACATCCCTCAGCACCACCCAAAAATTTTTGTTCTATTACAGCCTGTCGATGGTGATCGCCTTGGCGCTAACTTTCCTGTGGTCTTGGTTTGATTTACGCACCCTGCGTGACGTTGGCATTTGGGCCAAGCCCATGAAGTTCATGGCGGCTACGGCGGTGTTTTGCATCACAACCGTCTGGCTCACCACTCTGGTCAATACAACTGTGGGCTTCAGTGAGGCGTTTAAAGGTGTGGCGGGTTTGATCTTCGTCACGTCCTTTTTTGAGGTAGCTTATATCAGCTTGCAAGCCGCCCGAGGGGAGCCTTCCCACTACAACACGAACGATGCCTTTCATATTTTTATGTTCGCGCTGATGGGTGTGATGGCAGTCGGTTTAACGGCTTCACAAGCATGGTTGGCTTGGTTGATCTGGTCTGACCTAGGAGACGCCAAACTCTCGGCTACCACGCTTGGTGTTTTGTTGGGCTTGGGTTTGACTTTTGTTTTGGCAACCGTGAGCGGTTTTCAGTTAGGCGGCCACCAACCGCCTAGCGGCATTGGTTTACCGATGGTGGGGTGGCATTGGAAAAACGACCTTCGCCCCGCACACTTTTTAGGTGTTCACGCCCAGCAGTTCATCCCGCTCGCCGGGCTATTGGCCGAACGCTTATTAGGCGCGAATGCGGTTGCCGGTTTTAGCGCCTTTACCGGTTTGTACCTAGCCGCTTGGGGCGGCTTGACTTGGTTAGGGTTTGTCACGTAGTTTGGGTTACGCTCTGCCTGTTTACTCAACAAGGACTTCCCCATGAAAAAACTCATCGTCACCATTACGCTGGAAATGTCGGTTCCCGACGATTGGGAGCTTTTCGAGACATCAGAGGGCGGACAAGTCATTAAGATGCCAGACAATCAGTATTTAGATATTGCGATTGAGCCACTGTTTGCAACCGATCCAGAAGAACACTGGAGCACGACCGATAGCGAGAATGAGCTTGACACCATTTTGGATATGGTGGATAGCGAAGACGTGAGTTACGAGTTCATTACGCATTAACTCGCTACAGCCGAAAGCCAGATTTTTGTAGCGAAATATTCCTACCCTGCAAAGAAAAAGCGGCGCAAGAATCAGAGTTCTTGCGCCGCTTTAAAACGATTTACTTCATCGCTTTTAATTTTTCACAGTCTGCCTTCATCTTGGCATCCATTTTTGCTGGATCCGCTTTTTTGCATTCTTCCATTTTCTTCTTGTCTTCTTCTTTCATTGCGCCGCCGTGAGAGGCTGCCATAGCAGAAGAAGCGATCAACATCGATGCCAAAAACAGGGAAATTACTTTCGTCATATGCTATACCTTTAAATAAATGATTGAGAGACTATGCTGGGTAGCGAGCGCATTATTAAACAGCTTGGCTTGATTAAGAGTTTCTCATTCATAACCTCAGCCAGCTTGGGGGTATTGATTTTTTTTACCTCCTTTGGGTGTGGGGCTGCTCCCCGAACTCCTGCGCTTTCCTCGGAGGTTTTGACACAACTTCCCGTCAAAGCCAATGACCCCCAAGCCCGCCAAATTCGTCAATACCAGTCCATCCTGCGCAAGTTGCCTACGGATGTACAAACCATTTCCGACCTAGCGCAGCTGTATTTTGATATTGCTTTAGAGATTGGCGATCCGCGCTATGTCGGTTATGCCGAGGCGCTTGTGATGCGCTACCCCAATGAACTTCCGCCGGAGTTGCTCTTCGTTCGAGGGCTTTTGCGCCAGTACCGGCATGCGTTCCCTCAAGCCATTGAAGATTTTGGTCTGGCCTTGGCTGCGAAACCGGATCTGACAGAAGCCCATGCGTGGAGGGCTGCGATATTTTTAGTTCAGGCGGATTATGCAAAGGCAAAGATTGAGTGCGCCGCGTTGGAGCGGCTTCGTGCCAACACCTTACAAGCAGGCTGCTCAGGCCTTGCGCTCGCCTACAACGGCAATCTTGCAAAGGGTTACGGGGAGTTAGAACGGGGCTTGGCCCAGTCCACCAACCCAAGCAATCGGCTTTGGTTATTCACGCGCTTAGCTGAAGTAGCGCATTGGCAAGGCAATCTTGCCTTGGCTGAAAAAAACTATCGCAACGCATTGGGCTTAGGTTTAAAAGACGCGTACCTTTTAGCGGCTTGGAGTGATTTCTTATTAGATCAAAAGCGGCCGAAGGAAGTCATTCAACTTCTCCTGCCCATGCAAGCATCCGACCCATTGCTGCTGCGACTGACTTTAGCGTACCAACAATTGGCGGCTCCTGAAACCCAGGCGATCAGTAAAAAACTAGAAGAACGATTCAACGCAACGCGCTTTCGGGGCGATAGCACCCACTTAGCCGAGGAGGCACGATTTCAGCTGTATTTAGCGAAAGACCCAAGCAGCGCACTAAAGTTAGCGCAAGCAAACTATGCGGTTCAGAAAGAGCCCAGAGATGCCAGAATTTTATTGGAGGCCGCGCAAGCAGCAAAGTTGCCCGAGGGCGCAAGCGCAGTGAAACAATGGCTCAAAGAGAGTGGCTTTGAAGGCTTTCGTATCCATCCGCAAACAGGCCTTTTGTCATTTCCCAAAGAGGCTGGCAAATGAGAAATTGGTGGCTGCATTGGACGCAATGGATGCGGTCGGCATGCACCATCCGAGCTTTTTTTTTGGGGCTAGGACTTTGTAGTGTTCTCTTAGGACCAGCGCTGGCCCACAAGTCCAGCGACAGCTACCTCACGCTGAAAGTTTCGGGAGACACAGTAGCCGCCCAGTGGGATATCTTTTTGCCAGACATTCAATTTGCGATCGGGCTGGATGAAAATAGCGACGACCAAATAAGCTGGGGCGAACTTCAAAAGAAACAATTGGAATTACAAGCTTGGGCAAACAGCCGGCTCAACGTGAGTCGAGGCGGCGTCTGCGCTTTGCAACCCACGGGTTTACAAGTTGATGAACATACCGATGGAAATTACGCGGTTTTGTATTTCGATGGAAAGTGTCCGGCCGCTGAGGGACCATTTTCAATCCAATACAGCCTTCTATTTGATATAGACACGCAGCACCGAGGTTTGCTCAATCTCGATCTTGATGGCACCAAACACAGTGCGGTGTTAGGACCACAAAACGCATCCCAACAATTCACCGCCCTTGCGTCCTCTGGCGTGCAGTTTCTGCAATACGTCACTGAAGGCATTTGGCATATATGGATCGGATTCGACCATATTTTGTTTTTACTGTGTCTGCTCCTGCCAGCCGTGTTGGCCCAAGGGTCAAGTAAAACAAACCACGCGCCTGATCTCAAACGCGTGGCCATGGGAGTTTTAGGGATCGTCAGCGCTTTCACTCTAGCCCACTCCATTACGCTTTCCTTGGCTGCGCTTGAAATTTTAGAACTACCAAGCCGTTGGGTGGAGTCAGCGATCGCAGGATCGGTAATTTACGTAGCGGCGAAGAACTTAAGCAACTCTTTTGAAGGCCGCTGGCAAACTGCTTTTCTATTTGGCCTGATTCACGGTTTTGGCTTTGCCAGTGTGTTAACCGCGCTCGGCCTTCCCACGCAATCCTTAGCGCTTAGCTTAGTTGGATTTAATGTAGGCGTTGAGCTTGGGCAGTTGGTGATTGTTGGTACTTTTTTACCACTGGCATTTCTCGTTCGCAAGAGCAAATTTTATCAAGTTGTAGTTTTTCGCGGTGGCTCGTGGATCGCTCTTTTCGTGGCCCTGGGCTGGTTTATAGAACTGGCTTCTCAGGTCTCTGTTTTTCTTTAACCCGTTCGTCCCTTTATCAAGCTCGGATTTTTGCAACCTGCTATAAACCGCCAAGCTCGGTCCATTAATTAATCTTTTTGAAAGCTTTCCTTATGTACAAATTTGTTCTTCTTTTTTTTGTATTTTTCAATCCCACTGTTGCAGCACTAGCGGCAGATACCAGCCCCTCGCCTGTGGCTGCTGAAAATAAAGAGCTAAAGAAAGCCAGGGAGAGCATTGCAAAAAAAGACTGGCCTGCGGCCATCGTCTTACTTGAGCCTTATACAAAAAACACTGCAAACGACGCAGATGGTTTTAATTTATTAGGTTATAGCTACCGCAATCTCAAACGCTACGATGAGTCTCTCGTAGCCTACAAAAAAGCGCTGGAGATCGATCCCAAACACCGCGGCGCACATGAATACATCGGCATTGCGTATATCCAAATGTCACAACTCGCGAACGCTAAGATACATTTGGACGCCCTCGATAAAATTTGCACCTTGTCCTGCGAAGAGTACCGGGACTTAAAGAAAGCCTATTTGGCCGCTACCAACACAACCAAATAGTTAGCTAACCCCAACCGCAACCTTAATTTCTACTCCATCGGAACCTAAAAAATGATCACACTGTGCGGCTTTGCCGTTTCCAACTACTACAACATCGTCAAACACGCCTTGCTTGAAAAAGGCGTTGCCTTTACCGAGGAGCATGTTCTTACCCGCAGTAAAGATGAAGCGGTCTTAAGTGCTTCGCCACTAGGAAAGGTGCCATTCATCAAAACAGCGCAAGGTGCTTTGTGTGAAAGCGCGGTGATTTTGGATTACCTTGAAGACCAATACCCCGCGCATCCCCTACTTCCCAAAGATGCGTTTGAAGCGGCCAAGGTTCGCGAGATGATTACCTTTATCAACCTGCACCTTGAGTTGGTTGCGCGTGAGCTCTATGGTCAGGCTTTTTTTGGTGGAACGCTGAGCGACGAATTGAAAGCCACGGTCAAGAAGCAACTGGTTCGCAATATCGAGGCTTTTAAGCGCTTGGTGAAATTTTCACCATTTATTGCGGGAGACACCTTCACGTTGGCAGATTGCGTAGCGTTTAGTAATCTGCCGTTGATCGGCATGGCCACCCGCGGTGTTTTAGGCGAAGACTTGTTGCTTGCGGCGGGGATTGACTACAAGCCCTATCTCAAGATGCTTGGGGAGCGTGAGAGCTCTCAGCGCATCGCTGCAGACCGCAAAGCGGCAGCAACGGCTAAGCCTTAATCGGAAAAGTCTTCCTCGTCTCTGGGCTGCTCCGTGCGGCTGGGACGGGGAATTTTTTTGAACCGGATCAGCCGGTCGAGTTCAATAGCGTCTTTCTTCAACTGGCGTTCGGCATCGAGTTTTTGCCCTAGCACCAACCATTGCGCAAATTCCTCTGGAGTTTCCAAAGTCAAACGGCCTAGGCTGGATTGGCGGAAATCATAGATGGCGATCTCAGCGGCTTTTTGCAGATTGATACGCCCGCCAGAAAGCAATGCTCCGCGCTTGCGGCCGATGGCTTCTAAAATTTCTTCATCGCTGAGCGCCGCAGCGTTTTCAATTTTGTAGCGCTCTTCTAAAGCCTTGGGGTAGTTTTGGCGCAGATAGTCGAGCAGTTCTAACGCAACCTCTTCTTCGTTAAACGCATTTCGGCCAATCGCGCCGCTAGCGGCAAGGTTGTAGCCGCTTTTTGCCACGATGATGCGGGGCCACAAGAGGCCCGGGGTATCGTAGAGATAAAAGTCATCGGCAATGGTGATGCGCTGCTCAAGCTTGGTAACTCCCGCTTCATCCCCCGTCTTGGCAGCGCGCTTGCCTTTGAGGGTGTTGATCAGTGTGGATTTACCGACGTTGGGGATTCCGCAAATCAAAACACGCATGGGTTTGGCCATCCCTCCCCGGTTGGGCGCGAGAGAGTGGCAAGCGGCGACTAATGCCCTTGCGGGGGTTGTCATGCTGGCGTCTAGCGGTAAGGCTCGAACCCCGTCGATCGCGTTGTAATGGTCTAACCACAAGGCGGTGCGCCCGGGGTCTGCCAAGTCTTGCTTGTTGAGAACTTTGAGGGTGGGTTTGCTGTGGGTAATGTCACCCAACATGGGGTTGGCGCTGGAGCCCGGTAAGCGGGCGTCCAACATCTCAATAACGACGTCGATGTCTTTGATGCGCTCCCCAATCGCTTTGCGCGTGAGGTGCATGTGCCCGGGAAACCATTGAATTGCCATCCGGTATTTTATCGTGCGGCGGGTATCCCTAAGCGATCAGGAGAAAGGTATTGCTGTAAATACTGCTCAAAAGTCATGCTGTCGGCGGCTTCCTTGCGGGCCTGATCGATATGGGAAATATCAGCCAACTTTTGAAAATGCGCCAGCTCGGACGCGGTCAACGCTTGGGACAATTCAGCAGTTTTGATCTCCAACGATTGAGCTTGAATAAAACTCGCGAACGATCCCTCTGCTGATTTTTCTATGGCGCGCAACACGCGGGCAGATGGCAAAGTGTCTGGGTCACGCAGGCCCTGCTCGGCCATAGTTAGCGACGCACTGTAATCAGCGCTTCCATGAGCCGCGTCAAGGGATTTTGCAATTTGGGCTAGGGCTTTAACAATCTCTTGGCCCCAAACAGCCAAGCCGATGGGTTTTTCATCGCGCTCCAGCTCTAAGCCGGGCTCGCGTCCGCGCTCTGCCACGCGCTGTTGGTTGCGGGCCATGGCTGCAATTTCTCGTGGCGTATCGTCTGGGCTGGGCTGGGTGAGGCAGTACAGTAAAAACACATCCAAAAAGCGCAAGGTTTGGGCGTTAATACCTAAAGGCTCAAACGGGTCTAAATCCATCAAGCGCACTTCTACATATTCAACGCCGCGCTCGCGCAGTGCGTGCAGAGGCCGCTCCCCTTGAAAAATAACGCGCTTGGGTCGGATCGTTCCGTAAAACTCGTTTTCGATTTGAAGCAAGCTTGTTCCGAGTTGGCGGTAGCTTCCGTCTGCTGCGCGAACGCCAATGGCCTCGTAGGCCTGGTAAGGCTCCGTGAGCGCGTGTTGCAGGGAAGCGCCGTAACCTTCCAAACTGTTGTAGCTCACAGCCAAGGCGCTTTGGGCATCGCTTTGATAACCCAAGCGCCCCATCCGCAATGAGGTCGCATAAGGCAAGCCCATGGTGTTTAACCCCACGGCCTGCAAAGGATGGGGGCGGCCTTCTACAAACGAAGAACAGACCGCTGGTGATGCCCCAAATAAATACAGCAACAAAAATGAATGGCGACGAAAGTTACGAATCAGCCCGAAGTAGTCTTGGCTTGAAACATCAGGCAGAGACCAGTTGTAGTGAATGCCGGAGATGGTTTGCATGCGCCGGCCGTAGCGGTAGCCCAAGCCGCTGCGGTACACGGTTTTGGCAAGCCCCACATTGGAGTGGCCGTATTGGCCCAATGGAATATCTTCATCCTCCGGTAACTCACACGGCATGCTGGAGACCCACAACATATCGGAGCCCATCGATTGCAATGTGTATTTTTGAACCTGGCGCAGTTCATCTAAGCAGTCTTGAACGCCCGCGTGAACCCCAGTGATCAACTCGATTTGAGATTCGCTGAAGTCGGTGGTGATGTGCGGGTGGGTCAGGGCTGAGCCCAGCGCTGCGGGGTGTGGGCTGATCGCCAACGCTGCGTCGCTGTGCGTGCGCAGGCTTTCTTTTTCTATCCCACGGCGAATTCCTAAAATTCGCTCTTTGCCCAGACCGCTTGGGGCCTGTGTCGTTTTATCCATGCCCATAGGCCCTCTCTATACGTCAACCAATTCCAAAGGTATCACACAATGGTTCCAAATGAGGGTCAAAGGGCTATTTGCAACCCATTGGCGTGTTATTTGCCGAGATGCTCCATGGCGCGTGCCACTTCATGCATCCCTTGGCTCGCACCACTGGCGGGCACGATCGATTTTGAAGAGTCCATCACTTGCGCCATCGCCGCTTGCAATCGCTCAGGGGCTTCGTCGCCTAACCCAATCCAGCTGCCAGAGGTCATTGTGATGTGAGCCGCCTCTACGCTTCCAGCGCCGGCACACAAGATAGTCCGCGTAGGCGCATTCTCAGCAACCAACACCAGCATCGCCGGGACAACGGCCTCAGGCTTTAAAGCCTCCAACACGGGCGCAGGCATCAAATCTTCTGTCATTCGCGTTGCGGCTGTAGGAGCCAAGCAGTTGACATGAATATGGTGCTTAGCCCCTTCGATGGAAAGCGTTTGCATCAAACCAATCAACGCCATTTTGGCAGCGCCGTAATTGCTTTGTCCAAAGTTTCCGTACAAGCCACTGCTAGAAGTGGTCATCACGATACGCCCGTATTTTTGCTCCACCATGTGGGCCCAAACGGCTTTGGTGCAGTGCACCGCGCCCATCAAATGGACATCCATGACCAGCCGAAAGTCTTCGAGCTCCATCTTGGCAAAGCTTTTGTCGCGAAGGATTCCAGCGTTGTTCACCAAAATATCGATTCGCCCCCAAGTATCCACCGCCTGCTTGACCATGGCTTGAACAGCTGCAAAGTCTGTGACCGACGCGCCATTGGCAATGGCTTCTCCCCCGGCTGCGCGAATCTCATCGACAACCGATTGCGCGGGAGTCACTGAGCCGCCAGAACCATCGCGAGCGCCACCTAAATCATTAACCACCACTTTGGC
>QYPA01000070.1 GCA_007279715.1 Comamonadaceae bacterium
ATTCCTACAATCAAGCCCGCCTTGTGGTACGGCAAGACGACCGTAGCCACGACTGCCCACGTTGTCGCACCCAAACCATAGGCGGACTCTTTAGGCAAAGGGGGTGTCACTTCAACAACATCTCGCATGACCGCCGAGATAAACGGAATAATCATGATCGCCAAAATAATACCGGCCGACAAAATTCCAATACCCACCGGTGGGCCAGAGACAAACGCCCCGAGAAACGGAACACCTGCAAAGGCAGCTTGCAAAGGCATCTGCACATAGTCCGCAAGCACGGGGCCAAAAACCAACAAGCCCCACATGCCGTAAACAATAGAAGGCACAGCTGCTAGCAACTCAATCGCAGTACCCAAAGGCCGCTTCAGCCAGCTTGGAGAAAGCTCTGTCAAAAACAGAGCAATCCCAAAGCTCACTGGCACAGCGATGATCAGAGCGATCAGCGAAGTCGCGATCGTTCCGTAAATCATGACCAGTCCACCAAATTCTTCTTGGACTGGATCCCAAACCGTACTCGTCAGAAACGAAAACCCATACTTGGATATCGCGGGCCAGGCGCTAATCACCAATGATGTGAGGATGGCAGCTAACAAGCTCAGGGTTATCACAGCCGACAGTTTGGCAAAAAAACCAAATACTTTGTCGGCCATCGGCCCTGATCGGGCCTGTTTTTTTAGAGACGTTTGGGTCATGGTCGTCAATTATTTATAAGAAATCGCTTTACCAGCGTTATCTGTCATGTTGCCCCACGCTTTGTGAACGGCAGCTACAACTGCTGGAGGCATTGGCACGTAATCCAAGTCAGCTGCGGCTTTTCCACCGTTGGCATACGCCCAGTTGAAAAACTTCAATGCTTCAGACGCATTGGCTGGCTTGTCTTGCTTGTTGTACATCAAGATGTAAGTCGCGGTAGAGATAGGCCACGTGTTTTTACCTGGCTGATCTGTGATCAATTGGTAAAAGGTTTTGTTCCAATCTGCACCAGCAGCAGCCGCTTTGAAAGCATCATCATCGGGTTCGACAAAATGACCATCTCTGTTTTTCAACAAAGCGTAGGTCAATTTGTTTTGCTTAACGTAAGAGTACTCAACGTAACCAATCGAGTTAGGAAGACGTGCGACGAAAGCAGCAACGCCTTCATTGCCCTTGCCGCCGGCGCCCACAGGCCAGTTCACAGCTGCGCCCTCACCCACTTTGGCTTTCCACTCGGGGTGGACGCGGCTCAAGTAGTTGGTGAAGTTAAAGGTGGTACCAGAACCATCCGCGCGGCGCACTGGAGCAATCGCTGCATCAGGCAAAGGCAAAGTAGGGTTCAAGGCTTTGAGCGCTGGGTCGTTCCAACGGGTAATTTTTCCAAGGTAAATATCACCTAAAACTTGGCTATCAAGCTTGAGTTGTCCAGGCAAAATGCCTTTGACATTAAGCACAGGAACGGTTCCACCGATCACCATAGGGAACTGCATTTGACCTTTGGTTTTCAAAACGTCATCGGTCAATGGCATGTCAGACGCGCCAAAATCAACAGTCTTAGAGTCGATTTGTTTAATACCGCCGCCAGAACCGATGGACTGGTAGTTCACCTTGACGCCAGTGGCTTTGTTGTAGTCAGACGCCCACTTGGAGTAAATAGGATTTGGGAAGGTAGCACCCGCACCGGTAATTTCTTGAGCCTGAACAGCGCCCAAGCCCATTGCTGACGTAACTGCAATTGCCAATGCTGGCAGTTGGAACGAGATTTTCATAGAGAAGCCTCAGGGGTTGGTTAAAGAACCCTTGCACTTTAAGAATCTTATGTGACATTCATGTGACAAATTCGGTCGCGGACCGGGAAATCCAATATTTGGCAGTATTTTTAGCATTTAGCGGTTTTGTCACATCATTGTCATCAAACGTTTTTACGCTTGACACTTTTCAACCTGGAGACTTTACGATGACCTCTGCCCAACTGATGCATTTTTCTCGCCGTGCGGCACTTGCGACCGCTGTTTTAGTGGCTCTGTCTGGCTGCGCCACCGTGTCGGCTCCCGTCACTGTCGCCGACACTGTTGCAAAAACACCTTCACTCTCCACTTTGAACGGCTTGATTGCCAGCGCTGGCTTGACTGCCACCCTTCAATCTGCGGGCCCTTTCACTTTGTTTGCTCCAACGAATGACGCTTTTAAAGCCGTTCCAGCAAAAACCATGGAAGATTTGGCCAAGCACCCAGAGAAACTGAAAGATGTTTTGACCTACCACGTCATTGCCGCAAAGGTAATGGCTAAGGAAGTCAAGAATAGCAATGTGAAAACAGTCAACGGAGCGAATGTGGCTGTTTCCAAAGCAGGTGAATTTGTCACCATCGAAAACGCTGTGGCAAATCCTGCAGATATCGATGCTACCAACGGCGTGGTTCACATCATTGATGCCGTGTTGATCCCACCCGCAAAATAATAAGTCTCTAGACTCTTTTTAGCCAACGCCGCCCGATGGGTAGCACTGCGGTGCTATGCTCGGCGGCGTTTTTCTATATCAATCATTTCAAAACATGCAAACCGGTAACCGACTCGCCGCTGTGGACCTGGGCTCCAATAGCTTTCGACTTGAAATAGGCAATGTAGACCATGGCGAATTCCGCCGAACCGAATACCTCAAAGAAACGGTGCGCCAAGGGGCCGGGCTTGACGAAGACCGCAATCTCACTGCCGATGCGATGCAAAGCGGATGGGACTGCTTAGCGCGATTTGCAGAACGTTTAGCGGGATTTAGCCCCAAGGAAGTTCGTGCGGTTGCGACCCAGACCTTGCGCGAGGCGCGAAATCGGGATGTATTTTTATCGCAAGCCAGTTCGATATTGGGTTTTCCCATCGACGTTATCTCAGGCCGCGAAGAAGCGCGGTTGATTTACCAAGGCGTCGCCCACCAACTTCCGCCGAATGAGGAGCGGCGGTTAGTCATTGACATTGGTGGTCGCTCCACAGAATTGATTCTTGGCCAAAATCTCAAACCTAGCGTTATGGAGTCCTTTCGCGTTGGCAGTATTGCGTGGTCTACACGGTACTTTCAAAGCGGGAGTTTCAGCCGGAAATCGTTTGAAATTGCGGAAATTGCAGCCAAAGCCGTGCTAGACGAAGCTCTTGATGCTTATGCTGCAGACCAGTGGGACATCGCCTACGGATCGGCCGGAACCATAGGCGCCATTGGAGATGTTTTATTGGCCGAGGGTTGGCCCGAAGGAACGATCACCCAAGAAGGATTGGATTGGCTGCTGGAAAAACTGATCACCGCCCAGACGGCAGATCGCCTCAAAATTGCCGGGCTACGAGACGATCGCAAACCCTTGATCGGCGGCGGACTCAGCGTAGTTCGCGCCCTTTTTAGCCTACTCAATATCCAAGAATTAAAACAATCCAACGGTGGGCTGCGCCACGGAATGTTGTTTGACATGTTGGGCACCTCCAACGAAGCCAGTGATTTACGCGAAAAAAGTGTGCTTCGCTTGGCCAGGAAGTTTGGGATTGACACCAACCAAGGAGAACGTGTCAGCCAAGTGGCGCAAGCCTTGTTAACGCAAATAAATAGCTTCTCATCCTCAGATGAGGAGCTGAGCCAAAGACATCTTCGAAAACTCCATTGGGCCTCGCAACTCCACGAAATTGGAAGCCATATTTCGCACAGCGACTATCACAAGCACGGGGCCTACATTTTGGAAAACGCCGATGCGATGGGATTTTCTTTGGCTGAAATGCACCGCCTCAGTTTGCTGGTTCTCGGCCACCGCGGCAAACTTCGAAAACTCGAGGCGGACCTTCAAGACGAGGCGCTACGCTCCCAATTGGTAGCCTTGCGAATCGCGGTTATTTTGTGCCACGCAAGGCGGGACCCTTCGTATTCCGGATTGGTCTTAACGCGTACCAAAAAAACCAGCAGCAGCCCCGAGAGGCTGCAACTCCATGCCCCCGTGCAATGGAGCCAAGAGTACCCACAATCGGCTTATCGCCTTCGCGAAGAAGCCAGTGCTTGGCAAAAAACCCTTTGGCCTATAGACTTTATAGAAGATTGAGTCAATAAAAATAATTTACTCAATGTTAGAAAAACGGTATAAACTGTATATACGGTTCGCTTTATGCCGTTCATTTTTCAACTCTTGTAAAGGAAATTTATTATGACGACTTCAACTCCCGCTCAAAAAGCTCCCCCCGTCGCTCCTAAACGGGCACCCGCCAAACGAGCCGCCACAGCGACAACCAAAGTTGCTGTCAAACGCGTTACAAAACCCGTTGCAAAAAAAGCGCCGGTCGCCAAATCACCCGTTGTTCGAACTTCTACAGCTGCCAAAACTGCAGCAGCCAAGCCTGCAAAAGAGAAAAAACCAAAATTGGTCCGTGACAGTTTCACTTTCCCTAAGGCGGAATACGAAGTGTTAGAAGCCATGAAGCAACGCGCAACTAAGCTTAAAGTCACTGTGAAGAAAACGGAGTTGCTCCGTGCTGGGATCAAATCGCTCGCCGCTTTGGGTGATGCGGCTTTCTTAAGCGCTATTGCGGCAGTCCCCAGCCTAAAAACTGGCCGCCCTGCAAAAGCGTAAGACTGAAAAGGGTGAAGCCTTCGGGCTTAAAGCATATCGGGAGACTGGACCGTAACGACCAAAGTTTGGGTCATCCGCTCCCGGTAACGCAACCACCAGACCGCCCCTTTTCTCATAGCGCACTCCTGTTCGCTTAAACCGAGCAAGCGTGCGATGGTTTTTCCGAGCGTGGGTTGGTGGCCGACCACCAAGGCACAACCCGTCGCATTGGGCCAATGCACCAACTCCAGCAAATCCTCCACGCTAGCCAAGGGCGCCAAGGCGGGGCTGGTTTTGTATTTGCGGTCAAGGGCTCTGGCAGTTTGGTCTGCACGCAGCGCAGGACTACTAAATACTTTGGTACCTGCGGGTAATTGACGGTCTAACCAAGCGCCCATCTTGGTCGCCTGCTTATCGCCTTTGGGCGTGAGGGTACGAAGCATATCGTCCCCTACCAGTTCCAAATCGATTGCCTCTGCGTGTCGCCACAAAACCAAGTCCATAAACTACCCCTTGTTCTTTTGAAACATTTCTTGACCATACCGGCCCATCAGTGCGTTTTGCGCACCATGGCCAGACTTTAAGCCGGTTGGCTTTACGATTGAATAGGAGCCATTGGGCCCCATCTCCCATGCATCCACACTGTCTTGCAAATAGGCCACTAAGCACTCATCAACGATACGCTGGCGCTGCTTGGGGTCTGTGACAGGCCAAGCAAACTCTACACGGCGCACCATGTTGCGGGTCATCCAATCTGCACTCGACAAGTAAAGATCTTCAACGTTGCCATGGCGGAAATAGAAGACTCGAGAGTGCTCTAAAAAACGACCGATCACGGATCGAACGCGGATGTTGTCGGTGAGCCCTGGCACTTGCGCAGGCAGCATACAAGCGCCGCGAACAATGAGATCAATCACAACGCCCTTTTGTCCTGCGCGAATCAAACTCTGGATCAAGACTTCGTCCGTCAACGAATTCATTTTGGCAACGATACGTGCGGATTGCCCTTTGGAAGCCGCAAGTCCTAAGCTGTTAATTTTCTTGACTAAATTAGGGTGGAGATAAAACGGCGCCATCCACACTTTTTGAAGGCGCGGCAACTTGCTCTGACTGGCCAAGTGGACAAATACGTTATCCATGTCCGTTGTCAAAGCCGTGTCGGCGGTAAGGTGGCTGATATCGGTATACAAACGCGCGGTGCGCGGGTTGTAGTTACCGGTTGACAGGTGCCCGTAGCGCTTGAGCAATCGGCCTTCGCGACGGGTAATCAGCAGCATCTTGGCGTGGGTCTTCAATCCGACTACGCCATAGACCACTTGGGCACCAATCGATTCCAACATTTCAGCCACATTGATATTGGCTTCCTCATCAAAGCGAGCCTTAAGTTCAACAACGACAGTCACCTCTTTACCCCGGCGCACCGCTTCGCGCAGCAAGTCCATCATGGCCGGGTCTGAACCCATGCGGTAAATCGTTTGCTTGATAGCCAAAACATCAGGGTCATTAACCGCCGCACGCAAAAAAGCCAATACACCGTCAAAACTCTCAAAGGGCTGGTGAAAAATAATATCGCCGTGTTTGAGTTGCTCAAATACATCGCGGTTTGGATCCATCTGTACCGGAAAGCGGCCTTTATAAGAGGGAAAACACAAATCAGGACGGTCTAGCATGTCGAGCATTTGCGTGAGCCGCACCAAATTCACGGGCCCATGAACGCGGTACAAAGCCTGCGAAGGGAGGTCAAACTGCTGCAGTAAAAAATCGGATAAATGTTCGGAGCATCCCGCTGAAACCTCAAGACGAACCGCTTGGCCGAAATGCCGATGGACCAAGCCTTGGCGCAGGGCTGTTCTTAAGTTGCGAACATCGTCTTCGTCCACAGCCAAATCGGAATGGCGCGTGACCCGAAATTGTGAGAATTGCTCCACGGTTCGACCAGGAAATAACTCGGCCAAATGCGAGCGGATCACGCTGGTAAGAGCCACAAACACCGCTTTGCTTCCCGCGACTTTGTCAGGCAGCCGGATCACCCGTGGGACGACCCGGGGGACCTTCACGATCGCGATTTCATTGGCACGCCCAAAGGCATCGTTTCCGCTGAGTCGAACAATAAAATTCAAGGACTTGTTGGCGACCAGCGGAAAGGGATGCGAAGGGTCGAGACCGACAGGAACGAGAAGGGGGCGAACTTCACGTTGGAAATATTGCTTGACCCATTGGCGTTGCGCTGCCGTCCGGTTTCCATGAGAAACAATTTGGATACCGCATTCGTCTAAAGCGGGAATCAAGGCCTCGTTGTACAAAGCGTATTGGCGATCGACCAAACTGTGAAGTGACGCGGAGAGTCGCTCAAACGAGCCAACGGTATACGCACCGTTGCGTACGTTGCCCTTTGACGCGGTGATGTGCGGGTCTGCCCGAACTTCAAAAAACTCGTCTAAGTTGGAAGAAACAATACACAAATAGCGAAGGCGCTCTAGCACGGGGACGTCTTGACGCTCCGCCCAACTAAAAACCCGTTCATTGAATGCGACCAAACTGTGGTCGCGGTCTAGCAATACCGGATTTCCCGATGGATCAACCGGATGCGTTAGGGCGGTCTTTTTTGGGGTAGGCGATAAGGAAGCGGAATTCATGGAAAGCAATCAAATCGCCTATGGTATCAAGTCACCAATTTGCGGTTGACTAAATGACCTGCAAACAGTAAAGCTGAGTAAGCCCAGCTAAAAGTTAAAGCCCGATCACGGGCCTCATGGCGAGAAATGGAACGCGCATTGCGCCAAGCCAAGCCCAAATCGTCATGCAAAACACCGCCCTGCGCCGGAGTTCCCATCACCTCAATGGGGCCTTCGACAGGATAGGCCGCCACAGGCGTTCCGCATGCCATGGCCTCCAACATCACCAAACCAAAGGTTTCCGACTTGCTCGACATCACAAACACATCCGCACTCGCATAGACTTTTGCCAACTCTTCGCGCGGCAACAACCCCAGCCAATGGACGTTTTGGTATTTTTCCTTGAGTGACGTCTCAAGCGGCCCCACCCCACAAACCACCTTGGTTCCCGGGATATTGAGCTTCAAAAACGCATCAATGTTTTTTTCATACGACACCCGCCCGACGAACAGGGAGATCGGTCGGACCAAATCTTTGAGTTCATGGTGGTCGGTTGGGGTACTGGCAAATTCAAAAAGTTGCATGTCCACGCCATGGGTCCAGCTTTTGAGATTGCGAAATCCTTTTTGATCCAACATTCGAAGCACACTTTGGGTAGGTACCATGACGCCGGAGGATGGTTTATGAAATTGTCGAAATACGGCGTAACCCACCCACAACGGGATTTTCAAAGCGGCCTTCAAAATTTCTGGGAAACGGGTGTGAAAGGCCGTCGTGAAAGGCCATTCGTGTTTCAAACAAAAGTTGCGCCCCGCCCAACCCAAGGGGCCCTCGGTTGCAATGTGCACTGCATCCGGTTGCGCGTCTGCTAGTAAACGAGCCAATTCTTTCTTGGGATTGATGGCCAGATCAATACCGGCGTAGCCCGGACAAGGGCGGGTTTTAAACAGGCCTGGATGAATCACCTGTACTTCATGGCCCAGCGATTGCATCTCTCGTACCAACTCCACCAAAGTGGTTACAACCCCATTGACTTGGGGTTGCCATGCGTCTGTGATTAACGCAATTTTCATGCAGCCACCCCCGCAGGCGCATTGGTAATTTCCAAAGGCTTGTCCGCTTTTGCTTTACTCACTTTGCCTTCTTCATAGTTCCAATGGATCAGCTCTAAGCGCCCATCCATGTGCTCAACCAAGGCGCTGCGGCTCTCGACCCAATCGCCATCATTGCAATATAAGGTCCCGTCAATCATCCGCATTTCAGCGCGGTGAATGTGACCACAAACCACACCGTAATGTCCGCGAATTCGCGCTTCATGGGCCACCGCCACTTCAAAACTAGAAATGAAATTCACCGCGGTCTTGACTTGGTCTTTCAGATACGCTGAAAGCGACCAATAGGGGAATCCCAGTTTTCTGCGAATGGTATTGAAATGGCGATTGAGCTTGAGGGTAAGTTCATAGGCATTGTCACCAAGGTAAGCCAACCATTTAGCGTATTGAATGATTCCATCAAAATCATCGCCATGGGTTACCCACAAGCGCTTGCCATCGGCGGTGGTATGAATGGCTTCGCGTTGAACATCAACGCCACCAAACTGGTGACCGACAAAGGCCCGTGCGAATTCATCGTGGTTTCCGGGTACAAAGATCACGCGGTCGCCCTTGCGCACCCGACGCAATAGTTTTTGAATCACATCGTTGTGGGCCTGGGGCCAAAACCACCTTCGTTTTAATTGCCAGCCATCGACGATATCGCCCACGAGATACAAATACTCGCTGGGATGGTGCTTTAAAAAATCCAGCAAAGCTTCTGCTTGGCAACCCTGGGTGCCCAAATGAACATCTGAGACAAAAACCGCACGAACGCGGTTGCGTGGATCATCCTCAGGATCAATCGGGCTCTGACTGTGGCTTTGAATACTGCTATGGCTATGGCTTTGACCGCTTGCGCTGTCAGAAGCAACGGATTGCATTGAATTTTGTAAAAGATTAAAAATGGCGCGCATTAGACCCCCAAAAAATGTTTTCGGTAACGAGCAGGCATATCGGCAATTCGCATCAACATCGGTAAATCGGCAGAATTGAAATCTGGGTCCCATGCGGGCGGCCCCAACACTTTGGCCCCAAGCCGTAAATACCCTTTGATCAAAGCGGGAGGTTCGACCTCAAGATGGGAATTGAGTTTCTCAATGGGCAATGGCAGTCTTGGGCGAACATGTTGTTCAATCGGTGCCAAGTGGGTAGCCTGAACTTGACGCCAAATGCTGGCTGCGACATCGCCACTGACGATTCCGTTATGCAGCATCGGAACACTGGCGCATCCAATCATGGTATCGAGCTGGTTGCGCACCATAAATTCAGCCAAGGCACTCCAAAGCGCCATGATCACACCGCCATGGCGGTGGTTGGGGTGAACGCAGCTTCGGCCTAGCTCCACCATGCGCGGGCGCAAGGCGCGTAAGCGGGTGAGGTCAAATTCCGTATCGCTGTAAGTGCTACCCACCCGTTTGGCCTGAACCGGCGTGAGTACCCGGTAGGTGCCGATCACTTCTTGGCTGGCTTGATCGCGAACAATCAGGTGTTCACAATAGTTATCAAACAAGTCGATGTCGTGCCCAGGGATGGGGGAATTTAAGCGGGCACCCATTTCGCCAGCAAAAACATCAAAGCGGAGTTTTTGCGCAGCGCGAACTTCATCTTGATGCACCGCCCATGAAACCACAATTCCGTGAGGAGATTTTTCAACGCTACCCAAGGCTGGTGAGGTATTCAATACATCGGGAAACTTGATGGCCTCGGTAGCAACCGGAGTGGTTCCTACGTATTCGGTGTGGTGCATTTTTTCTCCAAAACAGTTTTATAGTCTTGGACGTAGAGTGTGCAAAATCCGCATGACTAAAATATTTCAATCAAATGAAATATTAGTGACAACCAAAGCTGTGTTCATCTGAAATTCACAGGTATCGGTTATAAAGTCAGCGTGAAAGAAAACCAATCTCCTATAAAGCCTTCCGACATGCGACCCAACACCTACGGCGCAGACTCCCATGGGCTGATATGCGGATTTCACTTCGGGGCCGACCACCTAGGCCAGCAAATCAGCGTAGAAAATGCGCTTGATTTTCTTAACGCGGAAACACGCCCTGATGGATTTGTTTGGCTGCATTTCAACTTGGCCCATTCAGCGACCGAGAAATGGCTCAAGAACAACCTGAATCTGTCCGATGTGTACTTTGACACGCTCAGGGAGCCCTCGCGCTCTACCCGGGTTGAGTTAGACGACGGCACGTTGATTGCAGTCGTTAACGACGTGCATTACGACTTCGGCTTTGAGCCCTCCGACATCTCCACACTTTGGATATCGGTGAGCGAAAAGCTCCTTGTAAGTACCAGGATTCACCCGTTACGATCCATTGACCGTTTGCGTGATGCAGTCAAACGCGGGGCCCAGGTTCGCTCTAGTGTTGCGCTTTTAGTGCACCTCATGCGTGACCAAGGGGATGTTCTGGCCCATATTTTTCGGGAAACTACCTCACGGGTAGATACGATTGAGGACAAGTTATTGGCGGGTCGTTTAGAGAAAAAGCGGGCCGCGCTAGGAAATTCACGGCGGCTTTTGGTGAGGCTTTCTCGCTTATTAGCGCCAGAGCCGGCAGCCCTCTTTCGATTACTCAAAAAACCACCTGCGTGGATTGATGAGGAAGATATTGAGGAACTCAACCAATCGTCTGAAGAATTTAATGTCGCTTTAAGTGACATGGCGGCACTGCAAGAGCGAATCAAATTATTGCAAGAAGAAATCGCAGGGCGCGTTGCAGAAACAAACAACCGAACGCTTTTTGTATTGACGGTCTTCACGGTTTTGGCCCTGCCAATCAACATGATTGCAGGTCTGATGGGAATGAACGTGGGTGGAATTCCCTTGGCTGAAAACCCCGAAGGGTTTTGGATTGTTGTGGCCATTGTTATCAGCATTACAGCTATTGCTGCATGGGTCTTTTTACGCAAAGACCACGACTGAACGCTCCTTAGCGATTAAAGATAGAGAGATGTGCATTCGTGTTTTTTTGACACGAAATTGTCATCATTTCTACTTATCCTCAGACACTGAAAAGTAACAATCTTTGTCATGAAGATTAAATATTTTTCAAAAAAAATCGCATCTGCGGTTTCCCGAACTTGCACCTTCATCACACTTACAGGTGGATCTATGCTTTGGAAAATTTTTGATTTGCAAAAGAAATTAGATGTGCTGTTTAGCGAAAGCTGGGTTCGATTCGGTATCGAAAGAAACAGCGACGTACCGGCCGATTTGGTTTATTTTTAGGTCAGGCCGTTCAGTTGCTACCACCTCGGTGCCAATTCAATTCACCTTGCTCTAGCGCAAGCGTCACTAAACATTCTTATTCGTCCCGCATAGTTGAAGGTTTGGACACTGCGGGCAACTCACACACATGAAAATTACAGTTATTGGAACAGGGTATGTTGGTTTAGTCACGGGCACGTGTCTTTCTGAGGTTGGCAATGACGTGCTTTGCTTTGATACCAACGCAGAAAAAATTGCGGCTCTGAAAGAGGGCGTGATCCCGATTTTTGAGCCGGGTCTTGAAGAAATGGTTCTGCGCAATATCAAAGCAGGCCGTTTGCACTTCACCGATGACATTGAAGAGGCTACCCGCTTTGGCACGGTTCAGTTCATCGCAGTGGGTACACCCCCAGGCGAAGACGGAGGTGCCGATGTGGGCTACGTCATGGCAGCCGCTCGCAATATCGGCAAGCACATGAACGATTACAAAGTGGTCGTCGACAAAAGTACCGTGCCAGTCGGCACGGCGGATGCGGTTCGCTCAGCCATTCAAGAGCAACTGGATTTACGCGGCGTTACCACCCCATTTAGCGTGGTATCTAACCCAGAGTTTCTCAAAGAAGGCGCGGCGATCGAAGACTTCATGCGCCCAGGCCGGATTGTTCTAGGCTGCGACAGCGAACAAGCAGCACTCAATATGCGTGCACTCTACGCCCCATTTCAGCGCCACCATGACCGGCTGATTTTGATGGATATTCGCAGTGCGGAACTGACGAAGTACGCAGCCAACGCGATGCTCGCAACGCGTATTAGTTTCATGAACGAGTTGGCTAATTTGGCCGAAAACGTAGGCGCTGATATTGAACTGGTTCGCAAAGGCATTGGCAGTGACCCCCGCATTGGTTACGACTTTTTATACGCGGGTGCGGGCTACGGCGGCTCCTGCTTTCCTAAAGATGTGAAAGCGCTGATTAAGACCGCTTCAAGCCAAGCCGGAATTTCTCTTAAAGTACTGCAAGCCGTTGAAGAAGCCAATGAAGCGCAAAAGCGGGTCTTAGGCGCAAAAATTAAACAGCGTTTCGGAGCAGACCTCGCCGGAAAGCATTTCGCACTTTGGGGGCTCGCATTCAAAGCCAATACCGATGACATTCGCGAGGCCAGCAGCTTGTCCGTGATCGAAGACTTGTTAGCCGCCGGAGCCACCGTAACGGCCTATGACCCTGTGGCTTCCCACTCGATGCAACAGTACTTGCATGACAAAGCAGGATTGACTTATGCGACATCCCAGAACTTGGCGCTCGAAAATTCCGACGCTTTGGTGATCGTGACCGAGTGGAAAGAATTCCGAAGCCCCGACTTTGATCACATCAAGTCCGCACTCAAGCACCCCGTAATCTTTGACGGTCGCAATTTATACGATCCAAAGTGGGTTCGCTCACTGGGATTTGAATATTTTGCAATCGGCAGATAGCCAACGCCTTTCAATCCTAGTTTTCACCCAAAAGACACAATCTATGTCACATAACTGCAATCAAGATGGTTTATCTTGTGCCTAAGGAGATTTTTATGAACGAATTTTTGAAGCAATTGAAGATCCAGCGATGGGATGACCACCGTTACTACCACCACAGCCGCATCAATCAGAGCTTGCATTTGATCAGCGCTATTAGCTTTGTTGTGGCCTATGGGTTTTTATTCATTGACCCGGCTGTTGCCGCACTCATTGCTTGGCTCGTGTCTATGACCGCCCGCCAAAGCGGTCACTTCTTCTTTGAACCCTTGGGCTATGACGAAGTCAATATGGCCACCAATGAGTACAAAGAAGAGATCAAGGTGGGTTACAACTTACGCCGCAAAGTGGTGCTGATGGCCATTTGGGCTGCTGCACCGGTGATGCTTGTGATTGATCCCGCCATGATGGGATTTTTTGAGCCCTATGCATCATTGAAAGAGTTTGTTCACAACACCGGCGAAATGTGGCTTGCTATCGGCGTGGGCGGCTTGTTATTTAGAACGGTTCACTTGTTCTTCATTAAAGACGTGATGTCTGGATTAGTGTGGATGACCAAAATCATCACCGATCCCTTTCACGATATCTATTTATATTACAAAGCGCCCATGGCTTTGTTACGCGGCGAATTGATTGAACCGCGAGGTCGTATTCACAACGTTTAAAAGCCCAAGACCCAAACCAAGGACAAGGCTTAAAAGCCTTGTCCTTAACGTTTCAGCTTAGCTTTTTCCGAAGCAACTCACCCAGAATTCTGCGTTTAATGGCTTGATTGGTGGCCACCCCGTCATGCCACCACCAACCATCCGCCTTCATAGCTTGCGCAGCCGCTACGAACCGGTTGACCACTTCCCCAAAATCTTGGTCACTGTAATTAATGCTAAAGATAATGCGCCCCGTACCTACCCAGCTCAAGGCCAAGCCCTCGAGTCGCAAGTAGTGTTGAAAGAGCCAGTTGTAGCACGCCGGTTGGGTGTAAAGCACCGTCCAAATCGACGACATATTTGCCACTTGAACAGGAATCTCGGCCGCAAGCAACCGCGCATTCAACATTCCCGCCCTGGCGTTCCATGTGTCCTCCAAGCTTGTGTATTGCGTTAAAACTTCCGCCTGATCTAAATGCTTCAGAAACACATTCATTGCGCCCATGACATACGGATGAGAATTGAACGTTCCTCGGGCGAAACAAATATCGGCAGGCGCGCCTTCACGAAAGCGCTGCATCCAAACCCGTTTGCCACACAAAACGCCAACCGGCAATCCGCCACCCAGCGTTTTTCCATAGGTCACCAGATCGGCCTGAACGCCGAAGTATTCTTGCGCCCCACCCTTGGCCAAGCGGAATCCGACAAAAACTTCGTCAAAAATCAGAGCGATGCACTTTTGGTCACAAATCTCGCGCAGCGTTTTGAGCCATGCGGTGTAAGCAGGTTTATCGAAAGCCGCTTTGCGCGAGCTGTCGAGCAAACCCGAGTCACTG
>QYPA01000172.1 GCA_007279715.1 Comamonadaceae bacterium
CTAAAACTTCGCGAACGATTTGTTGTTTGGCGGCTGGCTTGAGTCGAATATTGATAAAGCCGGGGCCTGCAATTTCAATATCTTGAACCCATTGTTGAAAGACCGGCGCGGCCAACAGTACGTCGCGTAATTGTTCTCCAAGTTGGCGGGGGTTGAGCTTGAGGGGCTTAGCCAACTGCATGGCAGCCGTAATCGCAAAGTCCCCGTGTGCGGCGACCTTAGGAGATTCAAAGGCGGCCTTGGAGCCAGCGCCTGGCGATAGTTGTTCTAAGGCCGTGGCTAAGGCTTCGAGAAGTTCGGTTTTGACAGAGAGCATGTCGCCGATTTTACGGCGCAACCAGCCTCCAAAAGCTTGGTGCCTTAGTGCTGCGCTAAAGTGAGGACTTCTTGGCCCAAGCGCCAATTCACTTTAGTTCCCCTATACCGCTATGCGCAAAACCATTCTTATCACCGGAGCAGGCACGGGCATTGGCCGCGATGCGGCATTTGCATTGGCAGAGCGGGGCCACAAGGTGCTTGCCACGACGTTTAGCGCGTCTCAAGCCGATGCTTTGCGAGCTGAGTGCACTCAGCGGGGCCAGGCGATGGAAGTTTTTAAGTTGGATATCACTGATGCAGCCGACCGAAATTTGTTGTTGGGGCGGCCTATCGATGTCTTAATCAACAACGCGGCTCTGGGGGAATCAGGCTCTTTGGCCGAGGTGGACGTCAACCGTATTCGCAAGGTCTTTGAGGTGAATGTTTTTGCGACCTTGGAGCTCACCCAAGTGGCGCTTAAAGGCATGATTGCCCGCCAAAGCGGAACGGTTTTGTTTATCAGCTCGATCGCTGGGCGCTTGCCCATGCCTTTTTTGATGCCGTACTCGATGACTAAATTTGCACTCTCCGCTGCTGCGGCAGGTTTACGCTCAGAGATGGACCAGCTTGGTAAAAACGTGCAAATCGCTGTGATAGAGCCTGGGGCCATTCACACCGGCTTTAACCAATCCATGACGGATCGCAAATACGCGTGGATGGACGAGTCTTCGTACTTTTTTGCACAAGCCAAGGCCATGAAAGTTAAGGAAAAGCGAACCTTTGCTTTTTTAGAGGCCCGAGACACACGCTCTATCGTGGCAAAAATTATTGCCGCATCCGAAGCTCGACGGCCCCGCCTGCGCTATGTAGCGCCTTGGATTCAGGGTTTTGGAATTCGGTTAGCGCGTATTTTCGGTGCATGAAAACGCGCGGATCGAGAACAGCTAAACGCCAAGGCTTAACGCGACACCGCCAAAGACCGCCAAACCAAGCCAATGGTTGAGTCGAAAGGCTTTGAAGCAGCCCTCACGGCTGCGACTGCGGATCAAGAAAAAGTGCCATACCGCTTGGGCTGCGGCTACAAAGATGCCAGCTAAAAAATAGTCATTGGCGGTCTGATTTGCAAGCACCCCCGCCCAAACGATTAAATACACAGCGTAAAAAATCATGATTGCTGCGACGTCAAAGCGGCCCAGCGTAATAGCTGAGGTTTGAATGCCAATGCGCAGATCGTCATCGCGGTCAACCATTGCGTATTCGGTGTCGTAGGCCAATACCCAAAACAAATTCCCCAGCAAAAGAGCCCAGGCCTCAGTCGGAACGCCAGAACGTACTGCAGCAAACGCCATGGGAATTCCAAAACTAAAGGCCACGCCCAATACTGCCTGTGGCATCGCGATAAAGCGTTTGGCATACGGATAAGCCAAAGTGACAGCCAGTGCGGCAAAGGACCAAACAATGGTCGCAGCGTTAGTGGTCAGTACCAAGCCAAATGCCAACAAGGCCAGCACTGCCCCTAATGCCAAGGCTTCACCCACACCGACTTTGCCGCTCGTTACCGGGCGCTCAGCGGTGCGCTTGACGTGGCGGTCAAATTCGCGGTCTGCCACATCGTTGATGCAGCAACCCGCACTGCGCATGAGCACGGTCCCCAAAGTAAAGACGATTAAAAGATGCCAGCCGGGAAAGCCACCTTGGGCTAACCAAAGTGCGCTCCATGTGGGCCATAGCAACAAAAGCCACCCTGCAGGGCGGTTCCAACGAATTAAATCAAGGTAGAGCGAAAAGCGGCCAGCGGTCATGGGCTTTTAACCGTTAAGACAAACGCGTAACACCTGGAAGTTCGCAGGCGTACACCGCGTTGCGTAAAGCGGCGATGGCCTCGTAACGCGTGAAACTGCGCCGCCAGGCCAGGACCACACGGCGGGTGGGCGGAGGTACGCCTTTGCCATCTTGCACCGGCAGGTATTTCACAAAATCATCGTCGCGACGGCGTTTGCTGGGTTGCAAAGCCTGGCTGGGAACGCTCAAGCGGGGCACCAGCGTAATACCCATGCCCGCGGCGACCATGTGTTTGATCGTCTCAAGCGAGGAGCCCTCAAAACTTTTACGAATGCCCTCGGCATCACTAGAAAAACGAGCAAACTCTGGACACACTTCTAAAACGTGATCTCTAAAACAGTGGCCACTACCGAGCAACAGCATGGTTTCACTCTTGAGTGCCTCGGTGGTCACGCTGCTGAGTTTGGCCAAGGGGTGCTGACTAGGAACGGCTGCAAAAAATGGCTCGTCATACAAAGGGGCGACCGCTAAGCCCGCGTCAGGAAACGGCTCGGCCAAAATGGCGCAATCAATCTCCCCGGTGCGCAGCATCTCTAGCAACTTCACGGTGAAGTTTTCTTGGAGCATTAAGGGCATCTGAGGCAGGTGGGTAATGACTTGGCGAACCAAATCAGGGAGCAAATACGGCGCAATGGTGTAGATCACACCGAGTTTCAAAGCGCCTGCCAAAGGGTCTTTGCCGCGCTTGGCGATATCTTTGATATTGGCGGCTTGCTCGAGCACGCTTTGGGCTTGGCGAACGATTTCTTCGCCCAACGCGGTCACGGTAATTTCGTTGGCACTGCGCTCAAAGAGTTTGACGTCTAACTCTTCTTCGAGTTTCTTCACCGCTACCGAGAGCGTGGGCTGTGAGACAAAACACGCATCGGCCGCTTTACCAAAATGGCGCTCTCTAGCAACCGCAACAATATATTTGAGTTCAGTCAGTGTCATGCCGGCATTATCGTGTTTAGGCTTTTAAAAATTCGGCCTTGGTTCCCAGCCAGCGCGAAATGTGTTTGTGCGCCAAGGCGGGTTGACTGTCCATGAGCAAAGGCGCTTCCTTGCGAGCCCACTCCAAAAGTGCTTGGTCTTCGTCAAGATTGGCAAAGCGCAGCATCGCATCACCCGATTGCCGAGCGCCTAAAAATTCGCCGGGCCCGCGGATTTCTAAATCACGCCTTGCGATTTCAAAACCATCGTTGGTATCGCTCATGGCTTTGAGTCTTTCACGCGCAGCTTCACTCAAGCGCGGCGCATCGCCACTGGAATAGAGCAACACGCAAGCCGAAGCCGCCGCGCCACGCCCCACCCGGCCGCGCAATTGGTGCAACTGCGAAAGTCCAAAACGCTCCGCATGGTCAATCACCATCAACGAGGCGTTGGGAACATCCACTCCGACTTCAATGACTGTGGTGCTGACCAAAACGCTGGTGCGCCCTTGGACAAAGGCCGACATCACCGCTTTTTTCTCATCGGGGGCTAAGCGCGAATGCAAGAGCCCCACCGGGAAGTGGACGTCGGGGCTGTCGAGTGCGCCGCTGAGTTCGGCGTGGGTCTCGGTGGCATTGCTTAAATCGAGAACTTCACTTTCTTCAATCAGCGGACACACCCAGTACACCTGCCGACCTTGGGCCACTTGGGCGCGAATACGTTCAATGACTTCATGGCGTCTGGCTTCATGCACCACCTTCGTAACGATGGGGGTGCGCCCCGGGGGAAGTTCGTCAAGGGTTGAGACATCCAAGTCGGCGTAGTAGCTCATCGCCAAGGTGCGGGGAATCGGGGTTGCCGTCATCATTAAAAGATGGGGCTCCATCGCATCGTGCTGTAATTTATTGCGCAAAGCCAAACGCTGTGCGACGCCAAAGCGGTGCTGCTCGTCAATGATGGCGAGGGCTAAATTTTTAAACTGCACTTTGTCTTGAATGATCGCGTGAGTTCCTACGACCAACTTGGCCTCACCGCTTTCAATCAAGGCCAGCATGGCGCGGCGATCTTTAGCTTTTTGGGTTCCGGTAAGCCACGCCGTGGTGATGCCCAAGGGCTCCAACCAGCCTAAGAGTTTTCGAAAATGCTGCTCTGCCAAGATCTCAGTAGGCGCCATCAGCGCGCACTGCCAACCCGCGTCCATACAAACTGCAGCGGCCAGCGCAGCAACCACGGTTTTACCCGCGCCCACATCGCCTTGAAGTAAGCGGTGCATCGGCACCGGGCGTTTGATGTCTTCAGCAATTTCACTGCTGACGCGCACTTGTGCGGCCGTCAAAGAAAAGGGCAGGCTGCTAAGTAACCGAGCGTGCAAGCTGTTCTCAGAATCTGGGGCAAGCAAAGCAGGCGCTCGCAAAGCGGCGCGCTCCCTGCGCGACTGCAATTGGGAGAGTTGCTGGGCCAGTAACTCTTCTGCTTTGAGTCGCTGCCATGCAGGATGCGTGTGGTCATGCAGTGCATCGATCGACACGTCGGGGGCGGGGTGATGCAAAAATCCCAGCGCCTCACGCAGCGTCCAAATCCCTTGGCCACTAGCGCCTTCAAAGCTTGCGCCTTTAAAACGCGTGCCTTCAAAACTGGCAAGGTCGCCGGGTGCAAAAGTGTCGGACACATCGGCTCTGGCCAAGCCTGCCAAGACGGCTTTGCGTAAATAGGCCTGCGGCAGGCCTGCGACGGTGGGGTAAATCGGCGTTAAGGCGCTGGGTAAATCGCCTCCCGCTGCTTTGAAACTGGGGTGCAACATGGTCCAGCCCAAAAAGCCACCTTTAATTTCTCCGCGCACCCGAACCTGTTGCCCAACGGCCAAGGCTTTTTGTTGCGAGGGATAGAAATTAAAAAATCGCAGCGTGCATTCGTCGGTGGGGTCTTGCACTTTGACAATGAGTTGTTTGCGTGGCCGGTACACCACTTCGCAGTCCGTCACCCGCCCTTCAAACTGCATCGTTTCGCCATCACGGGCATCTTGCAGCACGCCGATATGGGTCTCGTCTTCGTAGCGCAGGGGCAGGTGCAAAGCCAAGTCAATGTCCCGACGCAGGCCGAGTTTTTCCAAGGCCTTTTGTGGCGCGGATTTAACCTTGACAGCGGTTTTTGGAGGAGACATTTCCTTGGCGCAAGACGGGGTGCTATGGGTCACGGACTCAACAATAGCAGACGCCACCAAAGCGCCGTGCCACAATCGCGCCTCTTTCCACTTGGAACGGGCCCGTCCGGCCCTCAAGCACGCCATGTCTCTTGCCCCTGCTTCTAGCGCCTTGCCTGTTTACACGCTAAGTGACTTTGATTTCACTCTTCCCCCCGAACTGATTGCCCAGCACCCTGCACCCGAGCGCAGCAGCTCGCGCCTACTCGATGCCAGCGCAGTGGATGAGGCGGGGCCCGAAGACCGGGTTTTTCGGGACTTGCCCGCGCTTTTGCAAGCGGGTGATTTACTGGTTTTTAACGATACCAAGGTCATCAACGCCCGCCTCTTTGGTGAAAAACCCACCGGAGGAAAAGTAGAGTTGTTGGTGGAGCGTGTCTTGGCTGGCAACCAAGTGGCGGCCCATATGCGGGTGAGTAAAAAACCGGAGATTGGGGCCACGCTCGCACTTCACTGTGCGCCGGGTCATCTTGACGGCTTACGGGCTACGCTTTTGGGGCGCTGGCCTGATGCGCAGGGGCCGCTGTTTCGATTCGTGCTGTCCAACGATGCGGGGGACGATCCCTATACCTTGATGGAGCGCCACGGTCACATCCCGCTGCCGCCCTATATTGAGCGCCACCAAGATGGAGATGACCCCAGCGCCGCCGAAGACGCCAAGCGTTATCAAACCGTGTTTGCGAAAAACCCCGGCGCAGTAGCCGCCCCTACAGCAGCTTTACATTTTGACGACGCCTTGTTGGCCGAGCTTGAAGCCAAGGGCGTGAAACGGGCCTATGTGACCTTGCATGTGGGTGCTGGGACTTTTCAGCCAGTCAAAACCGAAAACCTGGCAGAACACCGCATGCACAGTGAGTGGTACGACATACCTTTGGCAACCCAAACGGCTATCGCCCAGTGCAAAGCGCAGGGCGGCAGAGTGGTTGCGGTTGGCACCACGACGGTGCGAACCTTAGAGTCTTGGGCCGCCAGTGGCGTGAGCCAAGGCGACACGCACATATTTATCACGCCTGGTTTTGCGTTTCAAAAAGTGGATGCCTTGATCACCAACTTTCACCTGCCCAAATCGAGTCTCATGATGTTGGTCAGTGCCTTTGCGGGGTTTGACGCCATTAAAGCCTTGTACCAAACAGCGATTGCCCGTGGCTACCGCTTTTTTAGTTATGGCGACGCCATGTGGCTAGCTCGCAAAAAATAGAATGGTTCACGATGTTGAAATTTGAAATCCTCCAAACTGACGCTGCTTCTCCCTCGCCGACCCACGCCAGGCGGGGACGCCTGACCTTGAACCATGGCGTGGTGGAAACGCCGATTTTTATGCCCGTGGGCACCTACGGAACCGTCAAGGGCGTGATGCCGCGCAGCTTGTACGAGATGGGTGCACAAATCATTTTGGGTAACACCTTTCATCTTTGGATGCGACCGGGCTTGGATGTTGTAGAAAAATTTGGCGGTTTGCACCAGTTCGAAAAATGGGACAAGCCGATCCTGACCGATTCGGGCGGGTTTCAGGTGTGGAGCCTGGGCGAGATGCGCAAGATCAGCGAAGAGGGCGTGAAGTTTGCGTCGCCCGTGAATGGGGATAAGTTGTTTCTGACGCCTGAGATCAGTATGCAAATTCAGACCACGCTGAACTCCGACATCGTGATGCAGTTTGATGAGTGCACACCGTATTTGTCAGTCGAGCCTAAGACCAAAGGCCAGATCACGACCGAGCGCGAAGCGCGTCTTTCCATGGAGTTGAGTTTGCGCTGGGCCAAGCGTTGCCAAGAAGAGTTTGCGCGTTTGAACAACCCGAACGCTTTGTTTGGCATTGTGCAAGGCGGCATGTTTGAGCACCTGCGTGACGAGTCCTTGGCAGGCCTAGAGGCCTTGGATTTTCCGGGCATCGCCGTCGGCGGCTTGAGTGTGGGTGAACCCAAAGACCACATGATGCGCGTGTTGGAACACGTGGGCCCACGCTTGCCTGCGCATAAACCCCATTACCTCATGGGCGTAGGTACACCTGAAGACTTGATTGCAGGGGTGAAAAACGGGATTGATATGTTTGATTGCGTGATGCCCACGCGCAATGCCCGCAACGGAACACTGTTTAGCCGCTACGGCGATTTGAAAATTCGCAACGCCCGCCATAAAAGTGATGCCCAACCGCTCGATGTGACTTGCACCTGTTATGCCTGCGCTGGCAGTTCGGGCCTGTCTTGGGACCAAGGCGGGAGAGATGGTTTTAGCCGCGCTTATTTGCACCACCTTGACCGGTGCGGCGAAATGCTGGGCCCGATGCTGGCGAGTATTCATAACTTGCATTACTACCTGAACCTGATGCAGGAGATACGCGACGCCTTGGACGCGGGTCGCTTTGCGGCGTTTGTCACGCAGTTTCACGCTGACCGGGCTCGCGGCGTTTAGCTTTGCTACACTCCTATCCATGTTTATTCATCGCATTTGCATTACAGGTTGTAGCGACCGGGGAGCCTGGCCCTGGCGTACGCTGACTGTTTTGCCAAAGTCCTAAGTCGCCGCACGGGCTTGACCCGTCTAGGCTCGTTTTTGGACCGCGCGCACATCAATCTCCCTTGTTTTTAAGCGCTGTGCTAAGCGCCAACGGTCGGATTGCCCCGCCGCTTGATCTTTTGAGAGGCCCACTTTGTGACGACAGAAACCCAATTTCATGCGCTGGTAAGCCAAGGCTTTAACCGCATTCCCTTAATGGCGCAAGCCTTTGCAGACCTCGAGACGCCGCTGTCTTTGTACCTCAAGCTCACCGCCAACGCGCCCCATACTTTCTTATTGGAGTCCGTAGTGGGTGGTGAGCGCTTTGGACGCTATAGTTTTATTGGACTACCTGCGCGGACCTTCTTGCGCTCCAGTGGTTTTGGCTTGGATGCAAAAACCGAGGTGGTGACAGACGGCTCGGTGGTAGAAACCTCACACGCCAATCCCTTGGACTTTATTGCGCAGTATCAGCAGCGTTTTAAAGTGGCGCTGCAGCCGGGGATGCCCAGGTTTTGCGGGGGCTTGGCAGGCTACTTTGGTTACGACGCGGTGCGCTACATCGAGAAAAAACTGGAAACCTCTTGCCCACCCGATACCTTGGGGTGTCCTGATATTTTGCTCTTGCAGTGTGAAGAGTTGGCGGTGATTGATAACCTCTCGGGCAAGCTGCATCTGATGGTCTATGTGGACCCCGCAGTTCCCAATGCCTATGGTTTGGGGATGAACCGTTTGCAAGCTCTGAAGTCCCAATTGGCGCTGGCGGTGCAAGCGCCCACGGTCAAACCCAGCGAGAGCTTTGCGGCCCAGCGCGACTTTGCCAAAGAGGATTACATTGCCGCCGTCGTACGAGCCAAGGAGCGCATTGCCGGTGGGGACTTTATGCAAGTGCAAGTCGGCCAACGCATCAAAAAACGTTACACCGCCTCGCCTTTGAGTTTGTACCGGGCCTTGCGTTCGCTCAACCCCAGTCCGTACATGTATTACTACAACTTCAGTGGCGCAACGCAGGGCCGAGAAGACTTTCACGTGGTGGGCGCAAGCCCGGAAATTTTGGTGCGCCAAGAGACGGTGGAAGAGCAAACCAAGGTCACGATTCGTCCTTTGGCGGGAACGCGCCCACGCGGCGCCACCTCAGAGTTAGACAAAGCCGCCGAAGAAGAGTTGGTGAACGATCCC
Source organism: Comamonadaceae bacterium (assembly GCA_007279715.1). Classification (GTDB taxonomy): domain Bacteria; phylum Pseudomonadota; class Gammaproteobacteria; order Burkholderiales; family Burkholderiaceae_C; genus Allorhodoferax. Next base: position 8,924 of record QYPA01000172.1, read on the forward strand.
AAGGAGCGGTCCGAGCATGTGATGCTGATTGATCTAGCTCGTAATGACATCGGGCGCATCGCGCAGGTTGGAAGCGTCAAAGTGACGGATGCGTTTTGTGTGGAGCGCTACAGCCACGTGATGCACATTGTGAGCAACGTAGAAGGAACGCTCAATCCGGGCATGACCAATATGGATGTGCTCAAAGCCACTTTCCCTGCTGGCACATTGACAGGCGCACCTAAAGTACTCGCGATGGAAGTGATTGACCAGTTAGAACCCAGCAAACGCGGTATTTACGGCGGTGCTTGCGGCTACCTCAGTTATGCAGGTGACATGGATGTGGCTATTGCCATTCGTACCGGCATCATCAAAGACCAGATGCTGTATGTTCAAGCTGCTGCAGGGGTGGTCGCCGATAGCGTGCCTGAGTTGGAATGGCGCGAAACCGAACACAAAGCCCGCGCCTTGTTGCGCGCAGCTGAATTGGTAGAAGAGGGATTGGAGTGAATATGAAACTCTTGATGATCGATAACTACGACAGTTTTACCTACAACATCGTCCAGTACTTTGGAGAGCTCGGTGCACAGGTAGAGGTGTTTCGCAACGACGAAATAACAATTGAGGAAATTGCTAAGCGCGCTCCTGAGCGCTTGGTGATTTCCCCCGGTCCGTGTTCGCCCAATGAGGCAGGAATTTCGGTGGCAGCGATTCAGTATTTCCTGGGAAAGTTGCCAATCTTGGGTGTCTGCTTGGGCCACCAAAGTATCGGCGCAGCTTTAGGCGGCAAGATCATTCGAGCCCAGCAATTGATGCACGGCAAAACCAGCCTGATTCAAACCACTGGCGAAGGCGTTTTTGCCGGTTTACCGACGCAGTTCACCGTTAACCGTTACCACTCCTTGGCTATTGATCGCGCGTCTTGCCCCAAAGAGTTGGCGATTACGGCTTGGACCCCAGACGGCGAAATCATGGGTGTGCGCCATACGGAGTTGCCGTTTGCGGTGCGCATGGAAGGCGTGCAATTTCACCCTGAGAGCATCCTGACCGAGCATGGTCACGCGATACTTAAAAACTTTTTAGCGTGAGGCAGACTATGCAAAAAACCGTTGATCTTCGCAGTGACACCGTCACCCAACCCACTGATGCGATGCTTAAGGCGATGTTTGACGCTCCCTTGGGTGACGACGTTTTTGGTGATGACCCCAGCGTCAATGCCTTGCAGGAAAAAGTAGCCAGCATGCTGGGTTTTGAAGCCGCGCTTTTCATGCCTACGGGCACGCAGAGTAATTTGTGTGCACTGATGGCGCATTGCCAACGCGGCGATGAGTACATCGTCGGGCAGTCTGCGCATACCTACCGTTACGAAGGCGGCGGAGCTGCGGTTTTGGGCAGTATTCAACCCCAACCGTTGGCTCAAAATGCACTCGGACAAATGGCCTTGGAAGACGTTGCTAACGCTATCAAGCCAGACGACTGCCATTTTGCGCAGACCAAGCTGTTGTGTTTAGAAAATACCTGGAACGGCCACACGATGACTCCCGAGTATTTAGATGGCATGACGCGCCTGGCCCGTGA
>QYPA01000176.1 GCA_007279715.1 Comamonadaceae bacterium
CTTGATGGTCGGGCAAGCCGATGCCAAGGGCCACCAAGACTTTCCCGGCAACCGCCCCAGCACCTTCTTGTTGCTCGATGATTTAACCCCCACCAGCCTTGGCGCTTTGATCGCTTTGCAAGAACACCGCGTGTTTGTCAGCGGATCGATTTGGGGCATCAACAGCTTTGACCAATGGGGCGTTGAACTCGGCAAGGTCTTAGCCAAAGATATCGCCCCACGACTTCAGTCGGGGGACACCAGTGGGTTGGACGGCTCGACGGCGGGCTTGCTGGGAATGCTGCGCAGTTAAACCAAATCAAAGTTGCTAGGGTTTTTGAACTGCTGCCGCTTCAGCCCGCGCAGCAAACTCAGCCCGCAAGGCCCGTAGTTTTTTGCGCGGGTCTTCTTTGGTGGTGGCTTGGTCTAGGCCCATTTCGGCAATAAAGCGGCTGGGCGAGGCGGACACCAGTTCGCGGCCCTTTTTGCGGCGCTTGGTCCAACTCACGGCCAAGCTGCGTTGAGCGCGGGTGATACCCACATACATCAAGCGTCGCTCTTCTTGTAAACGTTCGGCCATGTCTTCATTGGCGCTTTCGTCAGCGCGCCTGGTGCCGCCCAAAGAGTCTGCGCCGTCGTTCATCTTGAAGGGGAGCATGCCCTCGGTCACGCCCACCAACATCACGTGGGGCCACTCCAAGCCTTTGGAGGCATGCAAGGTAGAAAGCGTAACGACGTTTTGGTCTTGCTCGCGTTCGCTGATGGTTGAAAGCAGTGCGATGGTTTGCGAGACTTCAAGCAGGTTTTTGATTTCAAGGCTGTCAGACACCCCAGCCGCATCCGTCAAATGGCCGCCACAGCGCTGGGCCATCCAATCGCAAAACTCCATGACGTTAGCCCACTTGGCGGCGGCAATTTTTTCGTTCTCTTCGCCGTCAAAAAGGTGTTTTTCGTAGCCAATGTCTTTGAGCCAATCGGTTAAAAACCCCCGGGCGTTCTCAGCGCCTTCGGTGTGGCGAGCGCGAAACTGCAGGTCGTTGATATAGCGGCCAAACTCATGCAAGCTGCCCAAAGCGCGAGCTTGTAAAACCGAACCCAAGGACGAAGAAAAAAGCGCCTCAAAGAGACTGAGCTTGAAGCGGCTGGCGAACATGCCCAAGCTGCCTAGCGTTTGGTGGCCGATGCCGCGCTTGGGCGTTGTGACTGCCCGCAAAAAAGCGGGATCATCATCGTTGTTGGCCCACAGGCGAAACCACGCGCAGAGATCGCGAATTTCAGCGCGGTCAAAAAAACTTTGACCGCCCGAGACTTTGTAGGGGATATTGGCTTTGCGCAGCGCTTTTTCAAAAGGTTTTGCTTGGTGATTGGCGCGGTAAAGCACCGCGAAGTCACGCAGCTCTTTAAACTGCGCTCCCGCTTGCGCCAGAGTTCCCTCCACCCGCAGACTTTGGATGCGGGCGACAACGCGCTCGGCCTCGTGCTCTTCGTTGTCCGCATCGACCACGCGCACAGGCTCGCCTTCACCTAAGTCGCTCCATAGGTTTTTCGGATACAGCTTCGGGTTGGGGCCGATCACATTATTGGCAGCCCGCAAAATCGCGGAGGTAGAACGGTAATTTTGTTCGAGCTTGACGACCTTGAGGCTTGGAAAATCCAAAGGTAGTTTTTTGAGGTTATCGAGCGTGGCGCCGCGCCAGCCGTAAATCGACTGATCGTCGTCGCCCACAGCGGTAAAGCGGGCATCGCCGTCAAGATGGGCTGCGCGGGTTCCGTCGGGTTCGCAACCGACCAACAGTTTCAGCATCTCGTATTGGGTGGCGTTAGTGTCTTGGTATTCATCGACCAAGACGTGGCCCATTTGCGCTTGCCATTTGGCGCGAACCTCTGGGTGCTCGCGCAGTAATTTCAAAGGCAGGCTGATGAGGTCATCAAAGTCCACGCTTTGGTACGCCGTTAAGCGCTCTTCGTAACGCCCCATCACTGCAGCCGCAATGCGCTCACTGTCGTTGCTGGCCATTGCGAGGGCCTGCTCGCCGTTCAAGCCCGCGCTTTTCCAAGCGCTGATCGTCCACTGCCAAGCCCGTGCGGTAGCTGCGTCCGTCGTTCCGCCGGCGTCTTTCAAAATACTGGTGACGTCGTCGGTGTCCAAAATACTGAACTGGGGTTTGAGTCCCAAGTCTGCGCCATTGGCGCGCAGCATCCGAACGCCTAAAGCGTGGAATGTACAAATCAGCACATCTTTGGCCCCTTTCCCTATCAACCCTTTAGCGCGTTCGCGCATTTCGGCGGCGGCTTTGTTGGTGAAGGTGATGGCGGCGATGCGCTGCGCGGGCATACCCATTTGGATCAGGCGGCCAATCTTATGGGTGATAACTCGGGTTTTCCCAGAGCCTGCGCCGGCAAGAACCAAACAGGGACCATGCAGGTAGTTAACGGCCTCTTGTTGGGCCAGGTTCATCGCGTTAGAGGGGGAGGCAGACATGCAGAGAAGAGAAACCAAAAAAATGGCGAAGAAGCCTAGGTGTGGTCTGTATCTTAACGGCTGAGGGGGTTTGGTTTTCGCGAGACAATGCACCCCATGCTGCCTATTCTTTCTGTGACCTTCCCCTTTTTTGCTTTGGTGCTGTGTGGCTATTTAGCGGCGCGTCGGGGCTTGCTGCCGCTTGCGGCGATTCCTGGTTTAAACAGCTTTGTATTGTTCTTTGCCCTACCGTGTATGTTGTACCGCTTTGGCGCGACTACGCCGATTGCGCAGTTGCTCGATCCGAATGTGGCATTGATGTATTTGTTTTGCGCCTTGGTGATGGTGGCTTTGGTGTTGGTTGTTACTTTGCGCGGGCGCATCGGTTGGAATGACGCCGCGTTTGGCGCTTTGGTGGGCGCTTTTCCCAACACCGGGTTTATGGGTGTTCCTTTGTTGGTCGCCCTGCTCGGCGCACCCGCCGCAGGCCCTGCGATTGTGACCATTTTGGTAGACATGGTGATCACCACGTCTTTGTGTATTGCCCTTTCCCGTCTTGGCCACAAAGATAACAACGCGGCTGAGGGCGGTGAAGCTGGGGGCGGCGCAACCCAAGTGAGCCCGGCCCAGGCCGCCAAAAACGCCCTCAAAGGCGTGGCCGCTAATCCGATGCCGTGGGCAATTTTGTCGGGCGCGTTGGTATCGGCATTTCAGTGGCAACTCTACGCCCCGGTGGCAACGACCGTGGGTTTACTCGCGGATTCCGCCTCGCCGGTGGCACTGTTCACGATTGGAGCAGTATTGGCGCGCTCCAATATGTTGTCGGCCAGTGGCCATGCCCCGGCGGTTCCTTGGTCAAGCGTATTGCCGGTGGCGGCCATTAAGTTGTTCGTTCACCCTTTGGTGGTGTTTGCTGTCGGATCGGCTGCGATTGCGTGGGGCGTACCTATCGATGGTTTTGCTTTAACGGTATTGGTGTTGGTGTCTGCTTTGCCTAGCGCGAGCAATGTCTCGATGTTGGCTGAGCGTTTCGGAGCCGACAACGGGTGTATCGCCCGCATTATTTTGGTTTCAACTGCGGCTGCGTTCTTTACGTTTGCAACAGCGGTGGTCTGGATGACCGGGCGTTGATAGAGTGGCTGGCTTAAATGGCCAGCGGATCGACATCGATAGCCCAACGGATCAGACCTTTTCCCTCGTCTTGTTTGCGGGTCGCGTGTAAAACGCTTTGCCACCCGTTTAAAAACCGCTGCAAGGCGCTGCGCGAGGGGCTCTCCACTAGCATTTGGGCGCGCTCTACATTCGCAACCCGTTGAATGCTCATCGGCACCGCAGGGTAGAGCGTGATGTCCTGCAAAGCATCTTCCCAGCCCGGCCACGCCACCATATCCGTTTGGGCATTGGCGCTGGCAGCATTTAAAAAAGCCTGGGCCGTTTCTTGGCTGCGGGCGTCAGCGCGAACCAAGGCTTGAAAACTAAACGGCGGCAATTCCGCTTGGGCCCGATCGTTGAGTTGGCTTTGCGCAAACGTGGGGTAATCATATTGTTTGAGAGCGGCGTACAAGGGGTGCGCGGGCTGAAAAGTTTGAATCCAGACTTCGCTGTTGTGGCCCAGCGCAGCGTCCCGCCCAGCGCGCCCAGCGGCTTGCATTAACAAACTAAAGAGCCGCTCGGGCGCACGAAAGTCGCTCGAAAAAAGCGCGCCATCGGGGTTGACCGCAGCGACCAACGTGATGCGCCTAAAGTCATGCCCTTTGGCAATCATTTGGGTGCCTACCAAAACATCGATATCACCCGCATGAACGGCTGCGAGTTGGGTTTGTAAGGTGCCTTTGAGGCGCGTGGTGTCGGCATCAATCCGCGCCACTCGCACCGGCTCGCCCTCTGGGAATTGCGGGCTTTCAGTGCCGGGGCGGCGAATGTCGGCAAGCAGCGCGGCTAAGTGTTCTTCAATCTGTTCGGTGCCTTGGCCGATGGGCGAGATATCAAGGTTGCCGCACGTCGGGCAGGCTCGCGGTACGCGCTCAGTAAAACCACAGTGGTGGCAGCGCAAGCTGCGGTCAATTTTGTGAAACACGCGAAACGCGCTGCAGTGCGGACACTCACTTTTCCAGCCGCAGTCAGCGCAATGCAAAACGGGGGCATACCCTCTGCGGTTCAAGAACACCATGCATTGTTCGCCGCGCAAGACCCGCTCTTTGATGGCCTCTAACAAAGGAATAGAAAACACGGCCTTGCGCGGCTGGTGATTCATATCGACGCGGCGAATCAAGGGCAGTGCCTGCGCGTTGCCGCCAATGCGGCTAGGCATGTGCAAGCGCACATAGCGCCCGCCCTCCGCGCTGGGGCGGCTTTGGTACCAGCTTTCAAGCGAAGGCGTGGCAGAACCTAGGATGACTTTGGCGTCTTCGAGCTTGCCGCGGTAAAGCGCCAGGTCGCGGGCGGAGTAACGCGCACCTTCGCCGCTTTTATAGCTGGGGTCGTGTTCTTCGTCGACCACAATCAATTGCAAGTGTGGCATCGAAGCAAAGATGGCCATGCGCGTTCCCAGCACAATTCGCGCTCGGCCCTCGTGGGCCGCAAGCCAAGCGTTTAAGCGCTGCGGGTTGGTCATGCCGCTATGCAGACTAACGACAGCCTGCTCTCCGTAGAGCGGGGCAAAACGCTCTTGAAAGCGACTTTCGAGTTGGGGTGTTAGGTTGATTTCTGGAACCATCACCAAGGCCAGCGCAAGCGGGTCACGTTCCAAAAGCGCTTGAACGCATTGCAAATACACCTCGGTTTTGCCGCTTCCGGTGGCCCCAAAAAGCAAAAAGGGCCCGGCTTGGCTTTCAATGTCACCAAGAACCTTGGTCTGCTCTGGGCTGAGAACCGGCGCAGGGGTTTTGGGCGAGTACGGCGATTTGGCTTTTTTCTCGTCTGCCCGCAGGCTGCGTTGGCGGCGTCGCTGCATTTGTTCGGGGGAGAGTTCGCGCAACTGCGGCGGCAGTGCCGCCAAGGCAACTTCGCCCAAAGCGCGCTGGTAGTACTGCGCTGAAAATCTTATTAGTTGCTGCCATTGGCTGTTAAGTGGCGTGATCGTATCGATAACGCCCGCAATATCCCGAACTTTATCGGGCTGCAACTCGCCAGTGGCTTCTGTGGAATCACTCTGCCAGACTACGCCCAAGGTCTCCCGATTGCCCAAAGGCACGCGAACCAAGGTGCCGGCCGGTAAAGCCGCCGCACTTCGGTACGTCAACACCGGGCCAAGCCCGGCATGGGCGGGCGTAGGGACTAAAACATGAAGCCATTCAGACATGGGGAAAGGGGTTAGGTCTCTTGTGGATAACTTTGTTGATAGAGTGGCAAGGTGTCAGTGTAGATGCGGTCAATACGAAGAAGAGAGGGTTTGCTTAAAAATAAAGCACATCAAAAAATCCATATAAATCATAGACTTATACCGTTTCTATTGGGCTACGCCCTGTATAAGTCGGTTTCTCAGAGGGATCGAAAAATACTTTAGTTGTGTGAATAACTATCCATTATGGTGCGCTCGGGATAAAAAAATGCGACTTGTATTCCCAGGAGATATAAAACCGTAAGACAGTTTTTATTACTTTATGGAAATTTGTCAATTTATCGGCAAATCTTCTAACTAAACCGTTTTAATGCGATTGGGCTTAAGTTGTGATGTGAACTATACAAAATACCCCTAAGTCTTTGATTTGTATGGGTTTAAGTGGTTTTCAAGGTTTTCTGTGGATAACTTTGTTAATATCTCATGTCGACGGCTTAAAAAGCACGAAAAATAAGGGCTTTCGATAGGTTGCCCAGAAAATGTACAAAACATTACATCTATATAAATCAAGTACTTAGCTTCGAAGTAGGTTTACAACATGCTTTTTCCGAAGATTGCACCCGTTGATAAGGGGAGACGATTTTTTTTGTGCACAAGTGCAAAAAAATGCGGTTGCAGTGCAACAAATCTGCTAGTGGTTTAAGGAGCGTGTTTTTAACGTTTTCACCAATTTATAGCCGCATTTGACGCGAATGCCAGTGAACCGCCTCTACTAAGGCAGAAACATGCTCAGGCGGCGTGTGTTGGTTAATTCCGTGGCCTAGGTTGAAGATGTGGGTTGGGCCGGTTCCGGGGCCTTGGTGCGGGGCGCCAAAGCTGTCAAGCACACGGGCCACTTCGGTCGCAATATGGACGGGCGGGGCAAAAAGAACGTTCGGGTCAATATTGCCTTGGAGTGCTTTTCCGGGGCCGTTGGTTTCGCCACCGACTGCAGCGCGTGCTGTGCTGAGATTGACGGTCCAGTCCAGGCCCAAAACATCGCAGTCGAGGGTTTCCATGTCTTTTAACCATAAACCGCCGCCCTTGGTGAACACAATGCGGGGAATCACTTGGCCTTGGGGGCCATGGCGTTTGAGCTGGGCCAAAACCCGCGCCGTATAGGCCAAACTGAACGTTTGAAATGCGCTATCGGCCAATACGCCGCCCCAGCTGTCAAACACCATAACCGCTTGAGCGCCGGCATCGATTTGCGCATTCAAGTAGGCCGCAACCGAATCGGCATTGACAGCCAATATGCGGTGCATCAGGTCGGGGCGCGCGTACAACATGGTCTTGACCAAGCGGTAATCGTCCGACCCCGCACCTTCAACCATGTAGCAAGCCAGTGTCCACGGGCTGCCGGAAAAGCCAATCAACGGAACGCGGCCTTTGCCATCGGCTTGGGTCAGGGCTTTGCGAATGCTGCTCACTGCGTCAAACACATAACGCAATTTATCCATGTCGGGAACTTTGAGCTGGGCCACGGCCGCCTCGTCGCGCACGGGGTTGGCAAAGCGAGGGCCTTCCCCTTGGGCGAAGCTCAGGCCCAGGCCCATGGCGTCTGGCACCGTCAAAATATCGCTAAACAAGATCGCTGCATCCAAGGGAAAGCGTTCGAGGGGCTGCAGCGTCACCTCGGTGGCGTAATCGGGGTTGGTGGCAAGACCCATGAAGCTGCCAGCCTTGGCGCGAGAAGCGCGGTACTCAGGAAGGTATCGCCCGGCTTGGCGCATCAGCCACAACGGGGTGTATGGCGTTGCATGGCGCAAACACGCCTGCAAAAAAGTAGCATTGTGCAAAGGAGAAAACGTAGCATCCAATGCGGATTCGCTGGGCGCAAGAGGTGTGGCGGGCAGTGTTGAAGTCATGCCAAGATTGTCGCAGCAAGCAAGCCCGACGGATTTACAAACGGGAAACGGCTGCCAAAAGATCTTCCTCGCTGAGTATTTCCGACAACACCTTGACGGGTTTATTGGGCCTGTAAAGCGCATACACAGGAACGCCACTGCGCCCTAACTCCGTCAACGCCTGCGTGATAGCCGGGTCGCGGCGGGTCCAATCCGCGCGCAGCA
>QYPA01000134.1 GCA_007279715.1 Comamonadaceae bacterium
AAATTAGCGCAGTCCGTGGCTTTGTCGCCCACCGCTGTTTTGGCGCGGGTTCAGCGCTTAAGCAAAGAGGGATTTATCTTGGGCTACGAGGCCCGCTTAAACCCTTTGAAATTGGGCGCGGGGATGATGGTGTTTGTTGAAGTTCTGCTGGACCGCACCACGCCCAACGTGTTCGAGGCGTTTAAGGCGGCGGTGCAAGTGCGCGCCGAAATCATGGAGTGCCACATGGTCGCCGGCGGCTTTGATTACCTGCTTAAAACCCGCATGGCTGACATGGCCGCCTACCGCGCGTTTGCGGGTACCGTGTTGTGGCAGTTACCCGGAGTGCGCGAGACGCGCACTTACGCGGTGATGGAAGAAGTTAAAAACACCACCTGTTTACCGCTGCTGCGCTAAGCCCGCCCGCCAAAAATCGCAGACCCCACACGCACCATCGTGCTGCCCTCTGAAATAGCGGCCTCGAGGTCTGCGCTCATGCCCATCGATAAGGTGTCGAGCGCCAAGCCGGATTGGCACAAAGCATCAAACAGGGCGCGAGCATCTCGGTGGGCTTTGCTGGCGCTGGCAAAGTTCTCGCTGGGTTCGGGGATGGTCATGATGCCGCGCAGGCGCAATCGCGGCAGCTGCGCGACCGCTTGCGCTAAAGCCAAAGCCTCCTGTGGCGCAACACCGGATTTGGTGGAGCCGCCATCGATATTGATTTGCAGACAAACATTCAAAGGTGCTAAGTTATCGGGGCGTTGTTCGCTCAAACGCTGGGCGATTTTCAGGCGGTCTAGGGAATGAACCCAATCAAAATGCTCTGCTACCAAGCGCGTTTTATTGCTTTGAATAGGCCCGATGCAGTGCCACTCTAAGGGTAAGTGCGCCAGCGCCGTTATTTTTTCAACGGCTTCTTGGATGTAGTTTTCACCAAAGGCGGTTTGGCCTGCGGCAAAGGCCTCGGCCACCTGGGATGCAGGAAACGTTTTAGACACAGCCAGCAGACGGACCGAAAGCGGGTCACGCGCTGCGGTTACACAAGCCTGTTGGATACGTTCTTGAACCTGGAGCAGTTGGGCAGGGATGGTGGTGGGGTGGGGCATGCGGTTGAGGATAATGCAAAAAAAGGGAGCGCGGCCGTGGATATTTCTCAACTACTCAGACTCTGCGTGGACAGCCGCGCTTCGGATTTGCATCTTTCTGCGGGCTTGCCGCCGATGTTAAGGGTCCATGGTGAATTACGCCGCACCGAGTTGCCGGCTTTGACCGATCAAGAAATCCGCACCCTATTAGAAGCCACCATGACCCCAACGCAGCGTGATGCGTATGCTGCGCAATGGGAATTGGACTATGCCTGTGTAGGCCCCAACGCAAGCCGTTTTAGGGTCAACGCGTTTACCCAGCTGCATGGGGCAGGCGCCGTGTTTCGTTGTATTCCGATTGAAATCTTGACGCTGGAGCAGCTCGGTGTTCCTGAACTTTTTTCGCAGTTGGCCTTGAAGCCGCAGGGCTTGGTCTTGGTGACAGGACCTACCGGTTCAGGTAAATCAACCACGCTCGCGGCCTTAACGAACCATCGCAACGCGCACCACCGTGGCCACATCGTGACGATTGAAGACCCGATTGAGTTTGTTCATGGTCCCCAAAAAAGTTTGGTACACCAACGCGAAGTGGGCACGCACACCCAAGGGTTTTCTCAAGCGTTGCGCTCGGCTTTGCGTGAAGACCCCGACGCGATTGTGATTGGCGAATTGCGCGATTTAGAAACCATTCGCCTTGCCCTTACGGCGGCAGAGACCGGGCATTTGGTGTTGGCGAGTCTGCACACCGCCAGTGCGGCCAAAACCATAGACCGCATCGTTGATGTGTTTCCCGGGGATGAAAGAAACATGGTGCGAACGATGTTGTCAGAGTCATTGCTGGCCGTGATCTCGCAAACCTTGTGCACCACGCCAACCGGCGATGGTCGCTTAGCAGCTTTCGAAATTTTGGTAGGAACCCCTGCGGTGCGTAATTTAATGAGAGAAGGCAAAATTGCGCAGATCTATTCGGCGATGCAAACAGGCAGCGGAGCGGGAATGCAAACCTTGGACCAACATTTAATGGCCTTGGTGCGCGAGCAGCGCATCAGTCTTGAAGTTGCCCGCAGCAATGCCAAAATGCCAGAGAACTTTTAATTGACAACTTAGGAAACCCCATGACCCAACCGTCTTCTTTGAACGCTAAAACCTACGAAACTACGCCAGCGCAATCGGTCGCATTTATTGGCTTGGGCGTGATGGGCTACCCCATGGCGGGTCATTTGGCGAAGGCGGGACACCGCGTGACGGTTTACAACCGCACGCCAGCCAAAGCCCAAGCATGGGTTGCTGAATTTGCGGCTGATGTTAGCGCCAAAGGAGCGCAAGGTTTCGCAGCGACACCGCGGGAAGCGGCGATGCAAGCCGACATCATTTTTTGCTGCGTTGGCAATGACGACGACTTGCGCAGCGTGACTTTGGGCGCGGATGGTGCATTTGCCGGCATGCGTCATGGCACTATTTTTGTGGACCACACCACGGCGTCAGCGTCGGTTGCCCGCGAACTGAGCCAAGCCGCCCACAATCTCGGCTTACAGTTTGTGGATGCCCCTGTTTCCGGCGGCCAAGCAGGCGCGCAAAACGGCATGCTGACGGTGATGTGTGGCGGAACGCATGCGGCTTTTGATCACGTTCAAAGCACGGGCATGGCTTTTTCTCGGGCTTTTACTTTGATTGGCGCAAGCGGCGCAGGTCAATTGGCAAAAATGGTGAATCAAATTGCGATCGCAGGTTTGGTTCAAGGCTTAAGCGAAGCAGTGGCTTTCGGTTCACACGCCGGTTTGGACATGAACCTGGTGTTGGATGTGATCGGCAAGGGCGCAGCCCAAAGCTGGCAAATGGACAACCGCGGCAAAACCATGGTGGCGGGCAAGTTTGATTTTGGTTTTGCGGTGGACTGGATGCGCAAAGACCTGGGGTTGGTGCTTGACGAAGCCAAAGTCAATGGCGCGCGATTACCGGTGACGGCCTTGGTGGATCAGTTTTACGCCGATGTCCAGCAAATGGGCGGTAAGCGCTGGGACACCTCGAGTTTGATTAAACGTCTGAAATAAAAAATGGGCCGAAAGGCCCATTCGAAAGCGGCTCAAGACTGCTTATTTTTTCGCAGGTGCAGTTTGTGATCGCGCAAGCTCGTCTTCCGAAATAATTTCCAGCACCCGAACAACCTTTTTCACCCCAGGAATCACGCTGGCTGCCTCGGTGGCCCGCTTGGATTCGCGCTCGGTGACGCGGCCCATGAGAAAGGCCACACCGCGCTCGGTGGTGACTTTGAAAGCGGTTCCAAAAATGTCCTTGGAGTCTAGTAAGGACGCCTTAATGCGGCCGGTGATGATGAGGTCGCTTGAGCGCTCGCTGAAGTTGCTATTGCCCATGATCGCGACTTCATCGACGGTGGACTCTACGTTTTCCACGTTACGCACAATCTGCGCAACCAAGGCCTTGTCTTGGGCGTTGGGCGCCTCGCCCGTAATCAAAACTTGGCGATTGAAGCTGGTGATGTTGATGTGCGCGCGGTCTCCGAGGCTGTCGCGAATGCGGCTGCTGGCTTTGAATTCGATGGCTTGGTCTTCCACTACGGTGCCGGAGGTGCGTCGGTCAGTAGCGACCATGCCGGTCATCACCGCGCCGCCCACCGCCAGCGGAAAACAAGCGGTGAGTTGAGAGGCTGCGCTAACAATAAGCAGGCCTAAGGCCAGAGGGCGGAACACTAATTTCATGGATTGCTTTCTTGGTCGCCCATCAGTTGGGCATCGACGCCATCGCAAATGCAATGCAGCGCCAGGATATGAACTTCTTGAACGCGGGCGGTGCGCTCGTGGGGCACGCAAATATGCACATCGGTATCGCGCAACACCTGGGCCATCTTGCCGCCCCCGCGCCCACTTAAACCGACCACCACCATCTCGCGCTGGTGAGCGGCTTCGATGGCTGCGAGCACATTGGCAGAATTTCCGCTGGTAGAAATCGCTAGCAACACATCGCCGGGTTGACCGAGCGCACGCACTTGGCGTGAAAAAATCACGTTGAAGTCGTAATCGTTGGCAATCGCCGTAATGATGGACGTGTCGGTGGTTAGCGCAATCGCGCCAAGTTCTGGGCGCTCGCGCTCAAAGCGGCCCACAAACTCAGCCGAAAAATGTTGGGCATCGGCGGCTGAGCCGCCGTTGCCACAGGCCAAGACCTTGCCGCCACTGGTCACGCAGGCCAGCATGGCCTGAATGGCCGCAGCAATGGGTTTGCTCAAGACTTGCGCGCTTTGGTATTTCAGATCGGCGCTGTCAATGAAGTGTTGTTCAATACGTTGTTCAATCATGGGCGCAATGATACCGTGTGCCCAAGACAAAAAGGAAACTTAGGAGGCATCAAAAGCGGCTTTGAGCCAGGCCAGTCCGTCGGGTGTAACTTCCACCACATCAAAGCGGCAAGGCGGCAGGATGCGCAGTTTTAAAAGGTAAAACTGCGCAGCAAACACAATGCGCCTTTGTTTGACCCGGCCCACGCTGGCGGCGGCCCCGCCGTGGCGCGTGGTCTTGCGTTTGCGCACCTCCACAAACACCAAAGTGGTGTCACGGTCTTGCATGATCAAATCAATTTCACCGCCGCCGCGCCCGGGGGTCCGATAATTGCGCATCACCAAGCGCAAGCCTTGGGCTTGCAAATAATGCAAAGCCTCGTCTTCCGCCGCATCGCCGATGCGTTTGGTACTGGTATGTTGGGTGTTGTCTGGAAGGAATCCCATTTGTGAGTGCTTCTTTTATCTCTGCCCTTGGTGCCGCTTTTGAAGCGGCTGGTTCGCAGCATTATCCGCAAAGTACGCTGTATGTGGTGGCTACACCGATTGGGAATTTAGCCGACATCAGCCTGCGGGCGTTGCACGTTTTACAGTTAGCCGACACGGTGGCGTGTGAAGACACCCGCCACACGCAAGCGCTGCTGCGTGCCTACGGCATCGAAAAAAACAACGCACAGACGTTGGCGGTGCACCAACACAACGAACAAGAGGCTGCCCATACCGTGGTCGATCGCTTGCGTTTGGGCCAAAGGGTGGTGTATGTCAGTGATGCGGGAACACCGGGCGTGAGCGACCCCGGGGCGCGTTTGGTGGCGCAGGTACGCTTGCAAGGTTTGCGTGTCGTGCCCTTGCCAGGGGCGAGCAGCGTGACAACGGTTCTGAGTGCGGCCGGGGTTTTGCAAGACAGCGAGCGCGGCAGTGGGTTTGTGTTCGCTGGGTTTTTACCAACGAAGGCAGGCGAGCGCGCTACTGCGGTAGCGGCCTTGGCAGGCGAAACCCATGCGGTGGTGTTGTTAGAAGCGCCGCACCGAATCGAGGCCTTGGCCCAAGCCTTGGCGGTGTTAGGTCAGCGCTGGGTGACGGTGGGGCGGGAGTTGACCAAGCAGTTTGAAGAAATTGCAACGCTGCGCGCTGATGCGCTGGTGCAGTGGTTGGCAGACGATGCCAACCGCTTGCGCGGTGAGTTCGCTTTGGTGTTGCATCCGGCACCCGCAACCAATGAAGTCGCCCATGACGACCGAGTACTGAAATTGCTGTTGGAGCAGTTGCCGTTGAAAACCGCCGTGAAACTCGCCGCCGATATCAGCGGGGAGCCGCGCAATGCCTTGTATGAACGGGCCTTGGCCTTAAAAACGCCTGCGCCTGACTAAACGCAGCGAGTTCATTAAACGCGGCGTGCTAAGTCTGCCGCTTTGCCGGTGTAGCTGGCTGGTGTCATCGCCAAGAGGCGCTGTTTTTCTGCCTCGGGAATCTCAAGCGCGGCAATAAAACCCCGCATGAGTTCTTGGGTCATGGCTTCGCCCCGGGTGAATTTTTTCAACTGTTCATACGGCTGGGGCAAACCGTAGCGGCGCATCACGGTTTGAATCGGCTCGGCCAACACTTCCCACGACGCATCTAAATCTTTGGCAATGGCCGCGTGGTTGATTTCCAATTTATTCAAACCCGCCAACAAGGATTGGTAAGCCAACACCGCGTAGCCCAAAGCCACGCCCATATTGCGCAACACGGTGGAATCCGTCAGGTCCCGCTGCCAGCGGCTGATGGGAAGTTTTTCGCTGAGGTGTTTGAGCAACGCGTTAGCCATGCCTAAATTCCCTTCGGCGTTTTCAAAATCAATCGGGTTGACTTTGTGCGGCATGGTGCTGGAGCCGACTTCTCCATCGCGCAATTTTTGTTTGAAGTAGCCCAGAGAGACATAGCCCCACACATCGCGGGACCAGTCAATCAAAATCGTGTCAGCGCGGGCGATGGCGTCAAAAAGTTCAGCCATGTAGTCATGCGGTTCAATTTGAATGCTGTAGGGCTGAAACACCAAGCCCAAACCCAAGGGTTCTGGGGCTTCAATGACACGCTTAGAAAACGCTTCCCAATCAAAATCAGGCCAGGCGCTGAGATGGGCGTTGTAATTTCCAACCGCCCCATTCATCTTGCCCATGATCTTGACGTTAGCTATTTTTTCACAGGCCGCTTGCAAGCGCACCACCACGTTGGCAATTTCTTTGCCTACTGTTGTGGGGCTGGCCGTTTGCCCATGGGTGCGGCTGAGCATCGGTACGTCGGCATAGGCATGCGCCATATCGCGAAGCTTCAGAACCAAGCGGTCGAGTTGCGGCAAGACCACCATATCGCGGGCCACGCGCAGTTGCAAAGCATGGCTGGTGTTGTTAATGTCTTCGCTGGTGCAGGCAAAGTGGACAAACTCATTGGCCTTCATCAGTTCGGGGCGGGCTTCAAATTTGGATTTGAGCCAATACTCCACCGCTTTGACATCGTGGTTGGTGGTCTTTTCAATGGTTTTAATGGCTTCGCCGTCGGTTTCCGAAAAGTTTTTGACCAAGCCCAAAAGGTAAGTGCGCGCCCCTGGGCTTAAGGGTTTGAATTCTGCGAAGTCCGCGTCGCTTAAAGCAATAAACCAAGCCACTTCGACTTGCACCCTGCGGTGCATATACCCTTGCTCGCTCATCAAGGGACGCAGGCTAGCGAGTTTGGTGGCGTAGCGGCCGTCTAAAGGGGAAAGGGCGGAAATAGCAGAGAAAGTCATGGTGCGATTGTAGGTGTACCCATGGTCAGGGAAGGGACGATTTCGGTGTATAGAATAAACCATTCTTTAATAACTGATTACCCATGAAACTTATTGGATCCGTCTCTAGCCCCTATGTTCGCAAAGTGCGCATTGTGATGGCTGAAAAAAAGCTGGACTATGACTTCCAGATTGAAGATGTGTGGGCCGCTACCTCCACTATTTCGTATTCCAACCCCTTGGGCCAGGTGCCTTGCCTCATCATGGATGGTGGCGAGTCGCTGTTTGATTCCCGGGTTATTGTGGAGTATTTGGATACGTTGTCCCCCGTGGGCAAGCTCATTCCTGGCGTGGGCCGGGAGCGGGCGGAAGTGAAAACCTGGGAAGCTTTGGCTGACGGTTTGCTTGACAGTGCGATTGCTGCGCGTCTTGAGGCGACGTGGGCTGGCCGTGGCGCCCAAGAGCGCAGCAAGGCGTGGATCGACCGAAATATAGAAAAAATCCATACCGTTTTGCGAGCGATGGACGCCGGTTTGGGTGAGAAAGCTTTTTGCTCCGGTGTGCACCTGACTTTGTCAGATGTCGCGGTCGGTTGTGCCTTAGGGTATTTGGATTTCCGCTTTGCGCATATCGATTGGCGTGTCCAGCACCCCAACCTTGCCCGCCTTCAAGAGAAACTGGTGCAACGCGCAAGCTTTGCCGATACAACGCCGGCCTAAGCTGCTTTTTTCCGGTTTAGGTGTTGGCTCTGCGCTTGAGCCAGCGCATCACACTACCCACCACGGGCAGTTTTTCATAGAGCTCCTCAGCCGCGTCCCAGTAGTCGCGGTGGAGGCTCACCAAGCCTTGCGCGTTAAAAACGATATGGCTTGCGCCTAGGATCACTTGTTCGGTCGTTGGCTGGTAATTCTTAAATCGAAATCTAAATTCCCAGGTTAAAAAACACTGCTGACCTTGGCTAATGCGCTCGATGACAACGAAGCGCGGCGCTTCAAGCGCCACAAACATGTGCTTAAAGATCGCTGCAATCGCATCGCAACTTTTCACATCATTGAACGGGTCTTTAAAGCGCGCATCAGGTGCGTAAATCAGCGAAAGATCGGCCACGCTTTTTTCGGTCAGCGTTTCAAAGAAAACCACCAAACGGTCAAGGGATTGCGCAGGCAGATCAGTTGCGAGCGATGGGTTGGATGGGTTTGGCGGATTGGGCGGATGCATAGGGTTCAATGGGTGGCTTGGCGAACCAAGAAAAAATAGAGCCGGTTAGGAAACAGGCGCAATGCTTTCATCCAAAACGTAAAACGTTTGGGGAAGTGAATTTCAAAACGCCCTTGCGCCCAGCCGCGCAGTATCGCCTGTGCTGCTTGCGCGGGGGTGAGTAAGGCGGGCATGGTGAAGGTATTTCCAGCGGTCAGCGGCGTGTCTACAAAACCGGGGTTGATGAGGGAGATACCGATACCGTGCGGATGTAAATCCAAGTACAAGGTTTCTGCCAGATTGATGAGCGCCGCCTTGGTTGGGCCGTAGGCCAAACTTTGGGGCAGACCGCGGTAGCCTGCGACGCTGGCGACCAAACTGATATGCCCAGAACCTTGTTGGCGCATCCAAGGCACGATGTGTTTCAAAACATAGACAGCGCCTTCGTAGTTCACTTGCATATGGCGCAGCATGTCATTGGCGTCCAAGGTGTCAGCAGTCATCGCTTGGTAATGGCCTGCGCAATACACCACGCAATCAAGGGGCCCTTGGGCTATGAGGGTTTGCGCACAGACGCTGACGGCGTCAGGGTCGGTGACGTCCAAGACGAGCGCTTGGCTGTGGGAGTGCGCGGCGACAAACGACTCAAGCGCCTGCTCGTTACGGGCCGAGACCACTACGTTGGCTCCTTGGGCATGCAAGGCAGACGCGGTAGCGTTACCAATGCCCGTGCTCGCGCCAATCAGCCAAACCGTTTTACCTTGCCAGTTTTGAAGGGGCGGGTTCAGGGGAGGAAAAAAACTCATGGCTTGCGCTTGGTAAAGCTTAAAGTGACTTCGCCAAGATCGACTCCCCATTTACGCATCGAGGCTTTGTTGAGCATGACTTGGTCGTTGACCAGGTACATCCAGTCGTCTAAAGCGACGTGGTACACGCTACCATCCACCGGCAAAGCCAAGGTGTAATTCCAGTGAAACGCATTGCCCCGCGTTTGTCCTTGGGCCAGTCCGATCACATCGTCGGCGCGCCCGCTGTAGCGGCCATCGCCAAGGGCGGTGAGACGCCAAATCCGCTTTTGCGTGCTGCCATCGGAATAGGTGAATGATTCATCCAAGGTGCCTTCATTGCCAACCCATTCGCACACCATCACCACGGTAAACCGTTTAACCACGGCCCCAGAGCGGTCGGTAAAAATCCCGTAGGCATCTAAAGTGCCGTTGAAATACTGCTTGAGATCGAGTACCGGTTTTTCAGCAGCGTAGGTGTCGACCTGTTGCGAGGCACAACCGCTCAGGCTGGCGAGGCCCACAAGCGCAGCGCCCGAAAGGGCAGAAGAGAGCAGAAGACGTCTTTTCATAAGGGCTTTCGAAGAGTGTGAAAGAAAAGTAACAAGGCTGCAATGACTTTGAGTCCGCAGGGCAAAAGACAGTAGGTCCAGGTCAAACTTTGCAGTGCTTCAGGCGAGCGCATGCCGGGCGCGTAGCCAAGAAGGTTAAGAAGGGGAAGCGAGATTCCCGCAGCCAAAGCGAGGTTGAACTTGGTGACCAGGTTCCACCATCCAAAGTACGTACCTGCCTCGGGCATTTTTTCTGCAATGGGTATTTCCTTCTCGCCCGTTTGCAGTAGACCGGCCAACAAGGCCGCAGGGGCGACTAGGTCCACCGCCATCGCTACCCCGGAGAGCGCGCAGACGATTAAAAACTCTGTGGTGTCACCTGCTTCAAGCAGCGCTGCAAAAACAAACACGCCAACCGCCAAAACCATGCCCGCAAGCCAACTTCTTTCTAAGCCCAACCGGGCAATGCAGCGTGTCCACACGGGCAAGGCCAAGGCAGCTGCTACAAAGTAGACGCCCAAAAACCAAGACTCCATAAAGGCCGGGGCTTGGAGGCGGTCTTGGACGAAAAACAAAATCAAGGTTGCGGGAACGGCCGAGGCAATTCCGTTGACCATGAAAATCAACAGCAATTGACGAAACGCGGGCTGTAACAAGGGCGCCCAAAGGCTGCTGCCTTTTTGGCTTGAGGCAAGCTCCGCGTTGGCCGGTCGCGGTGCGTAGGCCCACGCCCCAATCCCCAGGGCGAGAAATCCGGCCAGTAAAACACTGGTCACCGTCAACCCAAAAAGAAGGGGCGTTACCGAGGCCAAAACAACCCCCAACAGCCCCAAGCCCTCACGCCAAGCCACAACGCGGCTGCGCTTTGCAGCATCGCCTCCAAGCATTGCCCCCCAAGATTGGTGGGCAATGCTTAAGGCGCTAAAGCTGACATAGCAAACCACTAAACACCAACCGGCCCACAGGAGCAAAGGCGGGGTGAAAAAAGTTTCAGCGGATTGAAGAACGAAAGCAGGCGGGAAAAACAAAGCGACAAATCCCACCACCAGGCCTGCGGCCAAGGCAGCGATTTGGCCAAAGATTTGCGAGGATGTTCGCCTAAACAGGCGGTCTGCCCAACGGCCCAGCAAGGGGTCAACCACCGCGTCAAATATCCGAACGACCAGCAGCAACACGCCCAAACTGGCCAAGGGAACAGCAAAATTTTTGGCGTAGTAATTGGGCAGTACGACGTACAAAGGCAAAGCCACAAACGCCAAGGGCAAGCCCATGAGCCCATAACGCAAACCGTCAAAGAGCCGCATTTTTAAGTAACTCCGAACGCAAGCGCGGCTCGCTGGTTTTGTCGCTCAACCAAATGCCAAAAAAGTAGGGAGCAAACGCGGCGTCTTCAATCTCCGTGCGAAGCGCCCCATTGTGAAAAAAACGAGCCCGCTGGTTGGGTTGGTGAATGCCGCAAAGGCGGTCGCCCGATTGAACATTAGGAAACGCCGCCTGCATGCTTAAAAGCCATTGGCTTTCTTGTGATTTGCTGATGGGCCCCAGGCGCTGCATTTCTTTGATCGACTGGTTGGCAATGTCGATGCCCTTGATCGAGCGCAGGTAGGTGAGTTCCAGGGCGAATGGAAACTTGATGAAGTTGGTAGGCTCAAAGTCAGGCCCTGTCCAAAGAGCAATGTCATAAACATCCCAAGCCAAAAATCGCAAACGGCTTGCGCCGTACCGCCTCGGCGAATCAAACGCATTGGCAATTTCTTTGGGAATAAGCGAAGGGAGCGTCTGCTCCTTGGCTGCGCTTGTCAGCGCTGCCATGAGTACGGGCAAGCCCAAAACCATGTGGCGTCGGCTGGGTTGCGCAGATGGGGCTTGCATGGTGTGTCTTACAAAGCCAGTGGTGCTTTTCGCAAGGTGTACTGCACCACGTCAATGTTGTCCTCTAAAAACGCCGCCTCGCAATAGGCCAAGTAAAACTCCCAGATGTGTAAAAAGCGGGTATCAAAACCGAGCGCAAGAACCTCATGGCGCTTGGCCATAAAGACTTCGCGCCAGCGTTTGAGGGTTTCAGCGTAGTCGTGGCCGAAGGCATACTCCTGGACCACATGCAGGCCTGCCGCGTGGGCGTGGGCCCAAAAGGCGCTGGGGCTTGGGAGGCAGCCACCAGGAAAAATGTACTGTTGGATAAAGTCGGTGGAGGTCAAGTAACGCTCGAATAAAGTGTCATCAATCACGATGCTTTGGATGCAGGCAGTGCCGTCGGGTTTCAGGAGCTTGGCGACGGTCTCAAAGTAGGTGGGCCAAAAGTCTTTGCCAACGGCTTCAATCATCTCCACCGAGCAAATCGCATCAAAGGGCGCGTCATGAATGTCGCGGTAGTCCTGCAGGCGCAAGTCGGCTTTGGCGCTCAAGCCCAGACGCGCCATGCGCTCGCGAGCGAACTCTAGCTGTTCGGTACTGAGCGTCACGCCGGTGAGATGCGCGCCGCGGGCGGTTGCCATTTCCGCCAAAGCACCCCAGCCGCAGCCAATCTCAAGGACTCGGCTGCCTGCGCCCACTTGGGTTTGGTTTAAGGC
>QYPA01000046.1 GCA_007279715.1 Comamonadaceae bacterium
CGAGCGAAGACGCGGAGGCGATGGAAGCCGTTTTGCCGAATGAGGCACCTCAAAAATATGTGCAGCGCGTGACTGATTTAAAGTGGCTTGCCGCCCACCGCCGCAGAGAAGTCAGAAATTTACCGCCAGCGCCCATTTTGTGCTCTGACACCACCGTGGCCTTGGGTCGAAAAATTTTCGGAAAGCCGGAGAGTTTTGACGACGCGCGTCGGATGATTAAAGCCCTTTCCGGCCGAACCCACCGCGTATTGACGGCTATTTCCTTAGGACACAGCAATCAACCGGCCCGCGCTTGCAGCATCTCTTTGGTGACCTTTGCATCACTTTCCGATCAAGAAATTACAAGCTATATCGAAACCGGCGAGTCGATGGGGAAAGCGGGCGCTTATGCTGTGCAGGGTCTAGCGGCGGCGTTTATTGCTCGTATTTCTGGAAGCTACTCTGGCATCATGGGTCTTCCTTTGTTTGAGACGGCGCAGGCTTTACGCAGCCTAAAATAAAGACATGCAGCAAGATATTTTGATTAATTGGTCGCCGCAAGAAACGCGCGTGGCCATTATTGAACATGGCGCAGTCCAAGAATTGCATGTAGAAAGAACGTTGGAGCGCGGCTTGGTAGGTAACGTTTACCTTGGCAAAGTTTCCCGCGTTTTACCGGGGATGCAATCGGCCTTTATTGACATTGGGTTAGAACGCGCCGCGTTCTTGCATGTCGCAGACGTTTGGAATCCACCAGCAGAGGGGGAGACGATTAGCGCTGCGCGAGCAACCCAGTCCCAAACCCCGATAGAGCGCCAAGTGTTTGAAGGTCAATCCTTGATGGTGCAGGTCATCAAAGACCCGATCGGCAGCAAAGGGGCTCGGCTGTCGACCCAAATCAGCATTGCAGGGCGTTTGTTGGTTTTTTTACCTCAAGATGACCATATCGGCGTATCCCAAAAAATCCCACTTGCTCAGCGCGAAGAGCTTAGAAATCGCATGCAATCGCTCTGCGGTAGTCAAGGCGGTGGTTTCATTTTGCGGACCAATGCAGAAGACGCAAGTGATTCCGAGTTGGCCGAAGACATTGCTTACCTTCGCAAAGCGTGGGCGCGAATTAAAGAGGCGTCCATGACTTTGCCAGCGCAAAGTTTGCTTCACCAAGATCTCAATTTATTGCAACGTGTTTTGCGAGACTTAGTTGGGGAGGGGACCCAAACTATTCGCGTCGATTCGCGAGAACAGTTTGAGGCTTTGCATGCGTTTGGTGCTGAGTTCATGCCTATGGCGGCCCAAAAACTCCAGCATTACAAAGGT
Organism: Comamonadaceae bacterium; assembly: GCA_007279715.1. GTDB lineage: Bacteria > Pseudomonadota > Gammaproteobacteria > Burkholderiales > Burkholderiaceae_C > Allorhodoferax. Next base: position 1,297 of record QYPA01000046.1, read on the forward strand.
GAACGCCCGATCTTCGATCTTTATTCTGTCGACGAAGAAATTGGCAAGGCATTAGGAAGGCGCGTCGATCTGAAATCTGGCGGCTACCTGATCGTCGACCAAACTGAGGCTCTCACGACCGTGGATGTGAACACCGGCGGATACGTCGGCGCTCGCAACTTTGACGACACTATTTTTAAAACCAATTTAGAGGCCGCTCAAGCCATTGCCAGGCAACTTAGACTGCGTAATTTGGGCGGCATCATCATTGCCGACTTTATCGATATGGGACGCGAAGACCACAAAGAAGAAGTGCTTGCAGAGTTTAAAAAACAACTTCAACGTGACCGCGTAAAAACCATGGCGGGGGGCTTTTCTCAATTAGGCTTGGTCGAAATGACACGCAAACGCACCCGAGAATCCTTGGCGCACATGCTTTGCGAACCCTGCGCCGCCTGCGAAGGCAAAGGGATTGTCAAAACAGCGCGCAGCGTAGCCTATGATATTTTTCGTGAAATCTTGCGCGAAGCCCGCCAGTTTCATCCCCGTGAATTTCGAATTGTTGCGTCGCCAAAGGTCATTGAATTGTTCTTAGACGAAGAAAGCCAGCACCTTGCAGGTTTAAGTGAGTTCATCGGTAAGCCCGTGTCGCTGCAAAGTGAAACCGCAATGGGGCAGGAGCAATTTGATATTGTCTTGATGTGAGCTGCTGGACTACCGCGTTGAATCCCTCTATCTCCATCCTCTTAGCCACCTACAACTGGCCTCAAGCTTTGGATTTGGTGTTGGAGTCGCTGAATGCGCAAACCGACAAAGATTTTGAAGTGCTGATTGCTGATGACGGCTCTAGGCCTGACACGGCGCAACTTATCACTGCCTTTAGTAAGACCGCGAATTTCCCAATTCAGCACCTTTGGCAAGAAGACCTGGGGTTTCGTAAAACAGTTATCTTGAACCAAGCGATTAAGCATGCTCGGGGATGTTATTTGGTTTTTCTCGACGGGGATTGCATCACCCAACCTGACTTTGTGGCGCGACACCGTGCTTTAGCGCAATCGGGGTATGTGGTAACGGGCAGCCGCATCCTTTTGGGACAGCGATTAACCAACGATCTCATCGCTCCTGAAAGAAACCTCAAGAAGCGATTTTTCAGTTCACTTGGACATTCCAAATTTCTCTTTGTTGTTAAGCGACTGGTGGGTCAGTTGAATAAATGTGTACCCCTTTGGATCAAAATCCCTGACAACCGATGGCGTGTTTACCCAGGCTTTGTTTGGAAGCGCATCAAGGGTTGCAATATGGCCTGCTGGAAAGACGATGCGGTTCGAATTGGCGGATTCGATGAAAGCATGGTGGGTTGGGGCCACGAGGATGCAGATTTTGTGTTTCGGTTGCAGCAAAGCGGATTGAAACGCAAATCAGGAGCTTGGGCGACGGAAGTACTTCATCTTGACCATCCCGTGGGCGACCAATCAAAAGCTGCTGCGAATGCAGCAAAAGTGCGGAAAAAGATTCTTGAAAAAGGGAGGGCTTATGATAGAGGCCAAGAGGTCGGCAATGGCCCGTAATTTTTGACCCTTTTATTGACGCCATGCTCTATTTTTTACCCAACTTATTCAAGCCCAAAGCGCTCATCTTGGGAGCCCTTTTCATGGGATTTCTTGCCAGCGCATCGGCCCAATTTCGTGTAGAAGTGTCTGGCCAAGGTCTGACGCAGATGCCTATTACGGTTTCCGCTTTCCGTGGCAATGACAACATTCCTCAAAAAATCGCCTCGATTGTGATGGCAGATTTAGGGCGCAGTGGCCAGTTTCGAAGTGTCGATGCTTTTGGATCTGCAGTGGACGAAAACTCGCAACCCGATCCAAGCGCTTGGCGTAAAAAAGGCATTGATGCCTTCGTAGCCGGAAGCGTAACCCGCATTTCCGAAGATCGCTTTGATGTTCGCTTTCGGTTGTGGGACGCTGTTCGGGGTCAGGATCTTGGCGGGCAAAGCCATGTCGTCTCTGGTGCTGATTTGCGCCATGTAGCGCACAAAATTGCCGATACCGTGTATGAAAAACTCACCGGTGAAAAAGGGGTCTTCTCCACCCGAATCGCCTACGTCAGTAAGAGTGGCCCTACTTACAACTTATGGGTAGCCGATGCCGATGGCGAAGGCGCTCAATCAGCCTTACGAAGCGCAGAACCCATTATTTCTCCTTCCTGGGCGCCTGCCGGTAACCAATTGGCTTATGTGTCGTTTGAGTCGCGAAAACCCGTGGTGTATGTACACGATGTGGATTCTGGAAAGCGCCGCTTGGTTGCCAATTTCAAGGGCTCTAACAGCGCACCAAGTTGGTCGCCTGACGGGCGGACTTTGGCATTAACTCTGAGCCGTGATAGCGGGTCGCAGCTTTACCTGATGGACGCGCTGTCTCCTAGCGCAGAACCCCGCCGTTTGGCCGCCTCAAGTGCCATTGATACAGAACCCACGTTTACAGCTGACGGCCGAACGGTGTATTTCGTTAGTGATCGGGGCGGTTCGCCGCAAATTTACAAAGTATCCGTGAACGGTGGAAGTGCTGAACGCGTTACTTTTACAGGCACCTACAACATTTCCCCCGCCCTCAGTCTGGATGGAAAGTGGCTAGCCTACATCTCACGTGTCAACGGCGCATACAAGCTTCACGTCATGGATTTGACATCGGGAACAGTTAACGTTGTTACCGACACCACAGCAGACGAAAACCCCAGTTTTTCACCCAACAGTCGCCAGCTTATTTATGCCACTCAGCAACAAGGTAAAGAAGCGCTTATGACGACGACCTTGGACGGTAAAATCAAAGCAAGACTTGCAGGCCAAAGTGGTGATATTCGAGAGCCCGATTGGGGCCCTATGCAGCGGTAATTCTTAAATTAAGTGGAGTAATAAATGAAAAACGTACTAACTGCAACCGTCGTTGCAGTTTTATTAACAGCCTGTGGATCTGCCGTCAAACTTGATAACGTGGGGGTCGAAGACCGGACAGGCAAAACAACTCTGGGCGAGACGCAGCCCGCATCCAAGGTCCAAAGCGTTGTAGCTTCAACCGACGCATCTAAGTCAAATCTTGACGCAATGAACGCAAGTAACCGCGTCATCTACTTTGACTTTGATAGTTTTGCCATCCGCACAGAGTTTCAATCGGCCTTAGAAAACCACGCTCGCCTTTTGAAGTCCGACAAAACAATGAAAATCAGCATCGATGGTCACACCGACGAGCGCGGTGGTCGTGAATACAACCTCTCTTTAGGTCAAAAACGATCTGAAGCAGTTCGCAAAGCATTGGCACTCTTGGGTGTTTCTGAAAACCAAATGGAAGCGGTGAGCTTTGGCAAAGAGAAACCGGCAGTTGAGGGCTCCACCGAAGCGGCGATGGAAAAAAATCGCCGTGCTGAAATCAACTACCGCTGAGCGTGACTTCTTTCTCTCTCACCAATGCATTCAAACGGTGGCTTCTTTTAGCTTTCGTTGTGATTGCTGCAGGCTCAGCCAATGCTGGAATTTTTGAAGACGAAGAAGCGCGAAAGGCCATCTTGGACCTTCGTCAAAAAGTAGAAAGCTTTCGTAAAGAGTCTGACCAAAAGTTGGTTGACCAAGCTAAACAGCACTCAGATGAAATAAGCCAACTTCGCAGAAGTTTGCTTGAGCTTCAAAATCAACTCGAAGCGAGTAACGCGGAGATGGCTAAACTTCGTGGACTAAATGAACAACTCCGACGCGAATATTCAGATTTCCAGCGCCAACACTTAGATGCTTCCAAGTCTTTAGACGAGCGAATTCGTAAAGTAGAGCCCATCAAAGTATCCATGGATGGCCTCGAGTTTTTGGCAGAAGCGGCAGAAAAGAAAAGTTTTGAAACCGCTCTCGCTGTTTTTCGAAAGGGTGACTTTGCTGAGGCCCAAACCGCCTTCAACGATTTTTTAGCTCGCAACGCCCAAAGTGGCTATGTTCCAGCTGCTATCTTTTGGCTTGGTAACGCGCAATTTATTGGCAAAGACTACAAAGGCGCACTTCAAAATTTTCGCAAGTTAGTCGCTATGGCCCCAACGTATCAGCGTATTCCTGAAGCACAACTCGCAATGGCCAACTGCCAACTTGAACTCAAAGACACCAGAGGTGCTAAGAAGACCTTAGAAAATATCCTTGAGCAATACCCTCGCTCTGAAGCGGCGGATGCAGCCAAAGAACGGCTAGCGCGTTTGAAATAATGGGCGATCGTGATTCGCAGCCCGTTGATGTCGATCGTCGTTTCTCTGGCTTAGAGCGTATCTATGGAGTCGAAGGCGCAAAAGCTATCCGCGGTGCCCATGTCGTTGTCGTAGGTCTTGGGGGGGTCGGATCTTGGGCTGCCGAAGCTTTAGCCCGAAGTGGTGTAAATACCCTCAGCCTCATAGACACGGACCATGTGTCCGAGTCCAATATCAACCGCCAAATCCAAGCCAACAGCCAAACGCTTGGAATGGCAAAAATCACGGCAATGCAAGAGCGTATCGCTTTGATTAACCCGCAATGCCAAGTTCACAGCATTGACGCCTTTGTAGATACTGAAAACTTCCAATCTCTGCTAGCGAGCGATATCAGCGCTGTCATTGATGCGTGTGACCAAGTCAGCGCAAAAACCGCCATGGCGCTATGGGCTAAAACACACTCAGTGCATTTCATTTCCGTCGGGGCAGCAGGGGGCAAGAGACTGACCCATTGCATTGATTTTGCTGACCTCAGCGCAGTAACCCATGACCCATTGCTTGCCCAAGTACGCTACCGTTTAAGGAAACACCATGGCGCCCCCAAAGAAGGAAAAAAAATAGGAGTTGCGTGTGTATTTAGCACTGAACCCGTCATGCCTCCAGATGCCAGTTGTGACCTCCAAAGTGATGGTTCATTGAACTGCCATGGCTATGGCTCACTGGTTACCGTGACAGCGTCTTTTGGAATGAGCGCTGCCGGATGGGTCATCGATGAAATTTACAAACAGTCTAAAAGATAACTAAAAAATAACGCTATAATTTGAGGCTTGGCAGTAAGCGAATAGCTTACTAAGGGACCATAGCTCAGTTGGTAGAGCAGCGGACTTTTAATCCGTTTGTCGTGGGTTCGACCCCCGCTGGTCCCACCATAAAAAAGTAAAAACACCTCGTACGAAAGTATGGGGTGTTTTTTTTCGCATGTACTCAACAACATCACTATTTTAGTACTTTGAGTTTTACGCCACAGGTCGCTGAGAGCGATTGTCAATACGCCATACTGTGCATCATTCGATAGATTTATAAACTAGCCATCTCATTTTTAGAATGCATAACCAAACCATACGCGGAATTTTCTATCTTTGTCTAGGCGTTTTTGTTTTTTCGTTACAAGACGCAATCATCAAACAAGTCAGCGTGGCATACCCTTTGACCCAGGTGGTGGTCATTCGCTCCTTGGTGGCGTTTCCTATTCTGCTGACTTTAGTGCAGCGTGAAGTGGGTTGGCGTGCGCTGTTTGGTAATGATCTGGGGTCGCTCATACTGCGAGCGCTGATTATGTTTGTCTCTTACACCGCTTATTACATGGCTTTTCCAGCACTGCCTTTGGCTGACGCAGTAGCACTGTATTTCACCGTCCCACTCTTTGTAACAGCGCTGGCTGGACCGTTTTTGGGCGAGCGTTCAGGATGGCGCGTTTGGGTCGCGGTATTGCTAGGTTTCTTTGGTGTGATGGTTATGTTGCAGCCTGGTACTGGTTTGTTTGAACCCGCTGCGCTGTTGTCTCTTCTATCAGCTTGTATGTACGGTACTTCCATGCTGATGGCGCGAAAGCTCGGCTCCACGCAGCCAGCTTCTGTCTTATCGTTTTATCAAAATGCAGGTTTCTTTATAGGTGCAGTGATCACTGCCTTTGCTTTGCATGTCTTAAGCATTAAAAATGCCACGCATCCTAGTCTAGCTTTTCTGGTACGCAGCTGGATGTGGATTCCCTTTGACGACTTGCTGCTCATTGGCGCCTCCGGAATCGTGGCAGCAACTGGCATGATGTTTCTTACCAGTGCGTATCGCCTTGCTCAAGCCAATAAGGTAGCCCCATTTGAGTACACAGGTATCTTGTGGGCCCCACTGTGGGGATATGTGTTTTTTCAAGAAACTCCCCGCCTTACCACGGTAGCTGGGGCTGCAGTCATTGTGATGGCAGGTTTGTTAGCACTTCGCATGGCGCGTCAACCGAACCGACATAAACTGCTTTGACATTGTCATTTTGCGACAGGAAAAGTGATGGTTTGCCTGGGTATGCAACCTTTAAAGGCAAAAAGTTCGACTCCACAATCGGACACCAAACATGCCCAATGGTCAGACCATGAAAGGCTAACCGTGGAATACAACGTGCAATTGATTCCCAATGGCTGGACTGCTATAAAGAAATGCATCAGCAGTGCTGATGTCCAGTTGCCGGCATATCTGTGGCACAAATAAGCCAGTTTCAAAACGCTTCGATGCAGCCAAGGTCTGACAGGGAATAATTTTTCAAGGATTGAATATGCGAAGAAGAGAACTAATCATGGCAGCTCCCGTCTGTGCAATGGGTTCAATGACTTCGCCTCTTGTCCATGCTGCTGATGAAACGTGGGGAGCCGAACTATCGTATCCGTCCAGCTGGGACCCTGGTCGTCATTGGCAATATAAACCACACCGAGTGGGAAATTTTTCTGGTGGCTATGAACAAATGTTTAAGTTCAACACCATAGAGGCGGGCCCAGTAGCCTCCCCGCTAGACCTTCAATTGATCGACACTAAAAAATTTAGTTTCCCAGGCCAGACCACTAAAAATATTGATGACTATTTGAACAGGTGGCCCACGACTGGATTGCTGGTTGCTCGCAAAGGAAAAATATTCGTAGAAGCATATCGAATGGAACGAAAACCGGAGATGCGCTTTCAAAGTTGGTCCATGGCTAAAAGCGTGACTTCCTTATTGATGGGTATTGCATTAGATAAAGGGTTCATTCAGAGCATCGATGATCTTCCCGAAAAATACGTCCCGCAATTAAAAGGCACTTTACTCGGCGGTATCCCTATTCGGCACTTACTCAACATGTCCAGCGGAGTGGATGTGATTCACGAACGTGACCCATACCGTATCGATTGGCCGGCTTTGTTGGCGCCTGGCCCTACTTCCGTTGGACGCGTGGTGATCGGTTGGAAAGAAAAGAAAGAAGAACCTGGCATTCGATTCAATTACACCGAGTTATGTCCATTGACCATTGGGATGGTGATTCGCAATGCCACTCAAAAGACCTTAGCTCAATTTGCGCAGCAATATTTATGGCATCCGATGGGGGCTGAGGGTAACGCTACGTGGCTAACTGATTCCCAAGGTTTTGAATACAACTGCGTAGGCTTTGGTGCCCAATTGCGTGACTGGGCCCGCTTGGCACAGTTGGTGGCTCAAAAAGGAAGAATGGGATCAATACAAGTGGTGAGCAAGTCGTGGATTGAGGACTGCACCAAACATGGTCCTGCAGATGCGCAAGCGGCTTACGGCAAAGCGCGCTCCTCTGCGGGATATAAAAACTTTTTCTGGCATAACCATCCTCAAGGTCGATGGCTTGCGATGAATGGCGCATTAGGCCAAAAAGTGTTGATAGATATGGAAACCGAAACCGTCTTGATTCACACCTCGGTTAGCGATGAGGTGGGCCCTTGGAATGATGATCTTTTTCCATTATTTGTTGCAGCGATCAATCAAAAGGGTTGAGTTCAAAGAAACCTACAGTCATCTTGCGCGTAAAAGTAGCTCGCACGAAAAAGCCAGCTCGAAGCTGGCTCTTAAATTAGCATTTTTTAGTTCAATGATGTGACTTTTGAGCTTCTTGGTCGCGCAGTTTGATCAAATCAGCCGCTGTCAATTCAACGTTTTTGCCATCTACTGCAACAACGATACCCGTTTTAGTTTTGATGGCTAGATCTTGGGCAGCACGTGCTGCACGTTCCATGTCCGCATATGAGCCTGCCAAATCTGGATCAGTGGAAGTACGAATGTCTTTGGTGTTCATTTATTACTCCAGTCAATTAACCTAGGGTGCATGCCAGAGCTGTCATAAAACGCCCATGAGTCCACAACCTTGCAGTAGCGTTTATGGAAGTTCTCTAAACCTGCTTTAAATCGTCGCCGAATCACATCCTCGGGGATATTGTGCCCGCCTTGCGCAACGCGGCTTGCGACCCTTGCAACTGCGATGTCTTCATTGGGCAATGACAAAAACCACAGCTTAACTTGGTAGCCAAAGTGTTGCCAGATCGCGATCTTTTTCAAGTACGCTAGTCCTGACAGCGTGGTTTCAAAAGCAAAGCTGTGACCAGCATCAACGCATTCATCAATTTCCTCCAGCATCAGGCGCCCGGCCTTGAAGGATGCTGACTCCGGATTGAATGGAGCCAAGCCTGCTGCAATCAAATCCGCATTGATAAACCTGAGTGTTTTAGCCTCAGCAGGTAAAAAGTCCCGGGCAAAGGTGGTTTTTCCAGCTCCATTGGGTCCTGCAATGATGATGATTTTTTTCAAGCAATGTCTTCGCAGTATTTTTGAATTTGCGAAATGGCTTCAAAAATATGTCCCAGATAATCACCTACACGCAATGGATCACGGCTCATATCAGTTGCGCTTGGGCAATGACAATCTGTCGAAAACTGTCTGGTAAGGCGCCAGGTGTGTGCACATCTACAGGCACCCCCAGTAAGTTGCGAAGCTTGTAGCGAATGGCACCTAGATCAAAAAGCGTGGTCTCAGCAGTGGTGTCCACAAGTATGTCTAAATCACTGAGATCCGTATCCAAGCCCTGCGCGACAGATCCAAACACCCGGGCGTTCACAGCCCTGTGAGCCAAGACGATTTCTCGTATTTCGCTGCGGTGTGTTTCAAGCGCTTGGGAGGGTTTCATATGGAGGGTTTGGTTTTGGATGTTTTTATTTTATGCTCAGTTATGCAATTTGCCAATCAATTGAATCAGCCCAAATTTCCGGGAATTTTGGAACCGATGCAAGAAATTTAAGTGCTTAACCTGTGCGCTCATGCCTGCGCAAGGTTGCACCAAGGGTAGGGGGTGCGCATCCGATAAAGCATGTGCAAATCTGATAGCCAATAGCGCAGTGGTAGGATATTGTCCCTTCAAACTTCAAAAGTGGCGCTTGGAGTGTCCAATCGCATCTGACCACTACGGGAGAAATAAATGCTCTGGCGCACCCTGCTTCCATGGCTTGCTGCTATGTGGCCGATGATGGCTGCTGGGCAGCCAGAGATCACTTGTTTACCTCAAGAAAAGGGAGCGATGGAGTTGGTGGCTCTCCGTCCGAATTTTTTCACGGTTTCGGGCCCAATGGGTGGCTTCGACCCTTGCGAGCGTAACGTTAAATTCCGTGTTCCTAAAGGAGTTAGCAAACCACCTCTCATGATCAGCGTGCATGGGGGAGGAGGTATCAATGACGTCTTGATGTCAGACGAAGCATTTTCGCGGTATGGCATGGCAACGTTGACCTTCGACGCGTACGCTATGCAAGGATTGACTGGACGCAACTCACTGTTCTGGGCGCGCTCTGTGACCAATGAAGCGCGACAGCGGATGATTTATACGACTGCTTTAGCCGCCTATCAGTGGGCCATAAAACGCACTGACGTGGATACAAGCCGTATTTATCTGTTTGGCATCTCCAACGGGGCGACTGTCGTTGCCAATTTAGCAGGGGCGGTAGACCCAGTGCATGTCAAAGGGGTCATTGCGGAAGGAATAACCCCAATTGGCCTTGGTTTGCCAGACGAAATTAAGGTGCCGGTGCAACTTGTGTATGGAAAGCTTGATAACTATGGCAATCCCGACCCAAAGGGCAACCGCTGGACTTTGAGTGACGATTGCCGAGCAAATATCCAGTTCGCGTCAGTGCCAGCGGGCTCGTCCCAGAACTGCAACCGAAACACGCCGGGCATACGAATTCCCGACGCTCAGGAATGGACGAATGCGGTGCTTAAGCGAGGGGGGCAAATTGAGGTGGTCTACGTGGACGACATGGCGCACAACGCCTACTTTGGGCCGTTGACTCGTAGTACCGCTACATGGGGCAATGGCCAAACCTTAGGCGCATCGCTTGGCGCGACCGATACTGCACGAGCTGAGTTCTTCAAAGCCATGGTTGCATTCATCGATAGATACAAGTAAATCTACAAATGACGATGCCAGAAATGGAGAAGGGAGGAAGTCACGTTAGGCGATTTTTTCGCATGCTTCAAGCCATCGACCGTGTAATATCCGTGCAATAAGTTTGCTAAATCACAAAGCAAAAAGCACCGCGAAAGGCGATGCTTTTTTAGATGGCTCCTCGACCTGGGCTCGAACCAGGGACCTACGGATTAACAGAAACCCAGGCTCCTCAAATATCCATATAAATCAATAGGTTACAAGCGAAAAGTACTAACGTGTAATATTTCGTGTAATTGAAAAACAGTTGCATATTTCAACTGCATGGTATTTTGAGCAGTGCAACTGCTTGGTCCTCTTCATTTTACGACAGGAAAAGTGAGTGTGGGCTTGGGTTTGCAGCCGTTGTCGGAAAAAAGTTCGACTCCTGAACCGGGGCTCGAACTCGACATATTGAGCAGCCCGTGAAGTGCAGACCGTGGAATACCTCGTGCAATTAGGCGCAGTTGGCAGGCGCCTTGCTGTTTAGGTTGCTTTTATTGCATTGAGCCTTTAACATTTGCTCATGATTGGCCACTTCATTCCAAGGCCAAACAAAGCAAAAAATAAAAAGCGCACACCATGACAACTTGGAATGTAAAAAATGCTTCCTTAGTTTCAAGATCCAATCCGCTTTATCTCTCGTACTGCCGTGAAAAAACTGCATTAAAAAATTCAAATCCGAGGGAGCGTGTACCTGATCCGAGGTACGTTGTAACTAATTGGGCTGAAAAAACAGTCAATCGTTACTTGGGTAGATTTTTTGAGTACGATGATCGTTGTATATTGTCCTGGAACGAACTTGACTCTAGAAATACTTATAGAAGAAAGTACAAAGAACTAGACGGTATTTTTTTTAGTCAAGCCGGTTCTTTGTACGTTGAAACAAAAGGCAGCTTCTCAAAGTCATCTTTAAAAAGGGGATTACTGCAAGTAAACGAAAACCTAAAGCTTCTTTCAATAATCAACCCTCGATTTTCGGGTTTACTTGTTCTGTGCGATTGCCATTTAATCGATCCTGAGCTCGGTGTGATGGCAGAGGAACTGAAAAACGAAACGATTGCCTCTAATGAATATTTGATATACCAAGGTCTTTCGCAATTGCCTAAAATTCTTCCTGGTACCAAATCAATTTGGCTTCTCGCTGAGGACGCTGTTCATGAATTAGTCAATATTTTTGGTTCACCATTGGACGATCCAAATACTCCTGAAAGTTAACTTAAACATCTTTAACCAACTCACCTTGTTAGTCTTAATTTACTATGATTTACTAGTGAAGCACCCTTAATTAATTTAATGACTATCAATTCAGAGCAAACTTTATGAGCAACATATCAAACGATAAATTATTTTTAGGTATGATTTTTTATAGTTTATTTGTCTCTGAAAATGGTAGGTTTGTCTCAAGCTTAGCAAACGAAGTTGCCATTAGTCCTGATGAAATAGAAAACCTCACAAAGCAGGGATGCTATGCATTTTTAGGATACTCTCAAACTAAATTTGATTTTGATCACTACATGATGTCGCAGCATGAATTTGACCATCTGCGTAATAAAAATCCTGCTTTGCACGACCTTCTTAAAGAGGAGAGAAAAAAAGCACAATCAAAATGAAGTAACGAACGCAAAAGTAAATTTCTCCCGCAAATGGCAGCAGCTCTTTGTTTGCCGAAGCCCTCACAATGGGATTTGACTCTTGCGAGAATTGAGGCAAGTGTTAGTTGTGCAAGATTCCTTAATCAAGCTGGGCAAGTGGACAATTCAAAGCATGTGATTAAGACATTTGCATCTGAATTAACTGCGGATTAATTTTTCTTCATGCTTTTTACATCAGGACTTTACGACTATTGCAAAACGAACAAATGAACCAAAAAGGCAATAAGTACGCTAAAGAGGACCGCTTATAGCTGTCCAAATGCCTCCCAAGGCATGCCAGCATCCGTGAAGTGCCCCCAACGCGCCAACTCGATCAAGTGGTCAATGCAAAAACTCTCCCCGCTCTTCTTCAAACTCAAGTCAAAGTGCTTTACCAGTTGAGCAATTTCTAAGTTCCTCCCGCCAACGCCCGTCGCACGTAAAAGTCTGGCACTTCTGTCACCTGGGAACCAGCCGAGAACGACTTGCGCTTCTTCAGCCAAGCCCAGTTGAACAATAGCTTTAGCCAAGCGCCTAGCGTGCATTCCACCTGCACGGTCAGCTTTGAAGAAATCCTTGCCCGACCATGCTCCTCCGCCAATAGGCACACGAGGGCCGTATGCATCGACCACTAGTTTCTTTCCAGACAGTCCGTTGTCTCCCTCAGGGCCGCCCACTTCAAACGCACCAGCACCGTTAACAGCGAGTTGATCTGGCAAATCACCAGAGAGTCCAGGCAATTCGATGGCAGCTTGTCTTAGCTCACCCTCTAAAGCAACACGGACCGCACGGTGAAGGGCTACTTCATCGGAAACGATCCTTTGTTGCAGCGAGCAACTGAAGTGCGAAAGAGTCCAAGCCAGTTGGGTGGAGTCACTGGACTCGCTCACCGCGATAAGCACTTTCCCATCTGGGCCGAGTTCTAGGCTCGGGTATTCCATGCGCAGGCGGTGCAGACGCTTGGCCAAGCGAGCGACAAGCCACTGCTCGACCGGAAGGTGATTGGTCGGGGCAAGGTTATTGGCATACCCAATACAAATCGCTTGGTCATCTGAGAGCTCACGATATTCAGCCTCTCCGTCCTCCAAAGGTCCTAGACAGAGGTTGGAGATGGCTTTGACTTGATCAGGAGCCGGGAACCAACCGTTACCGTAGCCTGCGCTTTCATAGACATTGGCAACAATGCCTTGCACATCAATTTCATCTGCGCCCAAGCAGCCAATGCGCCCAGTGATGTAGACATGGTCGCGGTGTACGGCAACCTCCACACCTACCAAGGCTCGAGGTTCACGCAGATGAGCCTCATGCACCAGTGCATCTGCAATAGCGTCTGAGAGTTTATCGGGGTGGCCTGGAAAAATAAATTCAGCAGCGTAAATTTGCGGGTTCATTGAGAGAGTCCTTGTGTAAGAATTTCGGAGTAACTAGCAACCGACTGCAAGTCGGTTTCTTTGACATTGTTGCCAAGGTAAGCAACGGCAAGCTGGGTTCGACCTAATATGTCCAGGTGCTGGCCTTTAGGTATGCCAACCCAACCGTCGGTAACGATGAGCGCACGCCTGACCTTGAACTTATCCATGTGCTCAGCAACACAGCCGATATCCGTACCACCAGTGCTGACGCACTTTCCGTGTTTTAAATCGGCAAGGGAAATGTCTGCAATCTTGGTAGAAAACAAATGCACTGTTGGATAAACCAAGGCTTGGCAATCCACAACTGCGCCATACAGCGCTTGCAGCACATGCTCCATACTGCCCGAGACATCTAAGTAAACGTGTACTTGCTCGCCTGTTGGCACGCGTCTTTTCCAAGGCACTGCACCCGGATAAAGCAGCGGTTGAACACCCAGGGCATGCAGCACGGCGGTTTTGCGCGAAAGTTGGGGTAGCGGTGTGACGCTTGGCGTGAGTTCCGCACGCATGCGATGGTTCCGACCGTATCCACGCAGGCCCGCCACCTTGCCAATGAGTCGGCGCAAGACACCTCGGTTGGTGACTGCTTTTTTTGGGCTGATCTTCGAGGTGTTGAGAACATCTGCAAACGAGCGACCCTTAATCGGGTCAGGTGGCTGGGGCCACTGCTCCACAAGTTCTCTTACGATGTCAAAAAGTAGCGGTGAATACTGCTCGAGTTGACCATCCTCAATGGCGTTCTCACTGTGCTCGCCAAGTAATGGGATCTCGGAAATAGTAGACTCTTGCGATTCTTTGGAACCACTGATACCGATGCCTTTACCGATTAAAAGAACAGGCAATAAACTAAAAACCTCGGAATAGCTGGCACCGCAATCGGAGTAAAGCGCGGCGTGGACTTCTATGATTCTTGCGATCTTGGTGCTGTCCATGCCTGCTAAAGCAGGCTGGTAATTGAGCGCATTTTTACTCAGCGCTTGCGGCCACCCAGGGGGCGGGCGCAACAGGCATTCAGGAAAACGATCTGCGCTGTAAAAGTCACTGAAAAACGCGGTGTACTGGGCACCTGGAAACATTCTGCAAACAATCCCATTGATCACTGCATCAAAGACAAAGTTTTGAACCCGCGTATTGCGAGGAAAAAGCGTGGTGTGGCCTAGCAGCACATGGTGAAGTTCGTGCATCACCAGCATCATGAGTTTTTCTGGGGTGGACGCATGCGCTTGCACAAACTGAGGATTAATCAGTAAGCGCGGTTGCATTCGGCATTCGACTGCGGCAGTGGGGACGCTGTCCGTCTCCACAATGTCCAACAGCCGAAGTAATCCGGCCAAAGCGTAGGAGCCACCGGGAAAGGCATCCAGAATTCTTTCTGCCAAGGTGGATGTGTTGATATCAGTGGAATTTAGCATTGGGTTTTTGGAAGTTGAGAAACAAAATTGGGAGGGATAAGTAAAGAGACGGTTCTGAGCTGCAGCGCGGAAATAAGAGACGGGCTCTTACTACGCAACCAAATTTCTTGCGTGCATTTACTCAAAATAGCCAAGGCCGTGAGCGGATCACTCCATATGACTTCGTGCGAGGTGTGCCACGCAATCACGGCGCAACCTTCTGGCAAGGGAAGGGCATTGGCGCACTGATTTATCAGCGTGGTGAGGTGTTTTTCTGGATCCGCTTTAGCGTCTTCGCTTATGTCTAATTGGCTTTGGCGATGAAGTTGTTGCAACAGCTCTAAATGACTCAGGCCCTTCCACTCCTTGGCCACTTCAAATCGCACGGGTTTGCCAAACAGATACTTATTGTTTTTAAACGACACACCAGTCACACCGCTTCCTCCAGGGCTACCAAGGGAGGCGAGGCCTGATAAGCCTTCGTACTTCACGACGCTTTTAGGTGGCGCACTCATGTTGTGCAGCAAACCGCAGTACTCCTTCATGCTGCGAGCCTCATGGCTTGGTCGGTGTCTGCAAAAGCTGTAAATGCGCACTCTGCATCCATTGGAGTTTGCAGCTTGCTTTTGGCGAAGAGGGAGGCGATGGCATTGGCGTGCAGGTGCGCTCGTGGATCGTTCGGATTGAGCTTTGAAAGTAAATCCTTAA
>QYPA01000145.1 GCA_007279715.1 Comamonadaceae bacterium
CTATTAAAAAACGCGCCGTTTGCAATGCATACGGCGCGTTTTTTTTATAGTAAAAAATTAGGGCTCAAACTATCGCTTAAGGCGGTGCGCTTGGAGTTCATTGGCCAACCGGTGGAACTCAACGAGCATCGATGGATCAGCCGCGTAAAAGACTGATATTTTGTTTGAATAAGTTTTGGTGTACAGCCTCGGTGCGATGAACCATTCAAGCCCACGAATATGAATCAATTTCGCATAGGCCAAATCATTGAGTTGGACCTGTTTTTTCCAAATCCATGATTGCGCAATGGACTGCGCGTGCAGGACCGTTACCCCTCGCAGGATGAACCACTGGGTATAGAGCATCATGCCCAAGGCTGCACCCATCCACCCACTGGTTTCCCATCGAAGTTCTAAAACGCCGCCCAACCACATTTGCCATGCCCATCCCAAGGCCAGTGAAACGACGACCACAGTGAGCGTCTTGAAAGCAATTGAGAAAGCGCTGGATTCGGTCCGCTCACGTAATGGCGTAAATAAAAATGGGGGGCTTTCCATAATGGACAGCATTTATTTTTTGAACAGTGCATCCACTCTTTTTTGCTCTTCCAGGGCTTCTTTTTCAGCATCCTTGCCCCCAGAATCTGTAGCCGCAGATTCAGATTCTTTGAGGTTAGGCAATTCGCCCGCTTTGAGTTCTACGGTGGGGCTGGCCTCATCGGCGGGCATTTCGATAACGACTTTATCTAAATCCACCTCTACTTTTTTATCCAGAAACATCGTCACAGACTGTGGAACAAAGATAACCACAACCACCAGAATAAGCTGCATGATGACCCAGGGGATCGCGCCGAGGTAGATGTCGTTAGATTTCACCGGGACTGGAATTCGTTTGTCCTTGAATAAAGTGTCGGCAATCCCACGTAAATAAAACAAAGCGAAACCAAAGGGCGGGTGCATAAAACTGGTTTGCAAGTTAACGCAAAGCAAAACGCCAAACCATATCAAGTCGATTCCCATTTTGTCTGCCACTGGCGCAAGCATGGGGACAATAATGAAAGCAATCTCGAAAAAATCTAAAAAGAAGGCCAAGAAGAAAACAAATACATTGACCACAATCAGAAAGCCAACCTGCCCTCCTGGCAGTCCAGTCAAAAGGTGTTCAACCCATTTCGAACCGTCAACTCCCTGAAATACTTGGCTAAAGACCCGCGAGCCAATCAGAATAAATACCACCATCGCTGTTAATCGCATGGTGCTTGACATGGCTTCCCAGATCAAAGCAAAGCTCAAACGACTAGACATCGCCGCTAACAGTAAAGCGCCCACAACACCCATGGCGCCTGCTTCTGTTGGTGTGGCGATCGCTTGGCTCTGAAATGGCAATCCGCCCATCGATCCTAATACAGTGAAGATCAAGATGGCCGAGGGAACAATGCCGCGAAGGGCTTTCTTCCAAAGCGCCCACCCGTTGAGCGTTCGCTCCGTGATGGGTATGGATGGCAGGTAACTGGGCTTAATTCGGGTCAGTGCAAACGTATAAAGTGCAAACATGGCCACTTGAAGCAAGGAGGGGCCCCAGGCACCTTTGTACATGTCGCCCACTGGGCGGCCTAACTGATCAGCCAAAACAACGAGTACCAAGGAGGGTGGAACAAGCTGTGTGATGGTTCCTGACGCAGCCAATACACCGGTTGCGTAGCGCATGTTGTAGTTGTATTTCATCATCACAGGCAATGAAATCAAAGCCATAGCGATCACCTGGCCCGCTACGGTTCCAGTAATGGCGCCTAGGATAAAGCCCACAATGATGACTGAATAACCGATGCCACCGCGACGCGGCCCAAACAGCTGACCCATGGAGTCCAACATATCCTCAGCTAAGCCGCATTTTTCTAAAATCGTTCCCATAAAAGTGAAAAATGGGATGGCTAGAAGCAAGTCGTTATTCAAGATGGAAAAAATGGAAATGGGCAAATTACCCATAAATGCGGCAGGAAACCATCCCATTTCAATAGCAAAAAATCCACTGGCTAAGCCTAAGGCAGCCAGAGAAAAAGCCACAGGAAATCCGATTAACATAAAAAGGATGAGCCCCGCAAACATGATTGGGGGAAAGTGTTCCATAGTCATAGCGTGATCCTGATTTTCAAAGCGTGAGTAGTGGGTGATGCATACGAATTACTGCAATGGCTTTTCGTAATGCGTATCCATTTGAAATTTTCCTTGGAGATAGGCAATGCGTTTAATAATTTCAGCAAAACCCTGAAGCAAAAGCATCCCAAACCCAAGCGGCATCGCCAAAACAACGGGCCAACGAATCAATCCGCCTGCATTTTGCGACATTTCACCGGAAGTAAACGTATTGGCAAAGAAGCCCCAGGATAGGCCAGCAAGCAGCGTTATCACGGGCACTAAAAAGACAATTAAACCAAAGAGATCAACGTAGACAGGGCCATTACCTTTCAGTTTTCCGTAAATCAAATCAACCCGAACGTGTTCGTTGAGTTTGAGAACCAAAGGCGCACCAATCATCACTGTGTAAGCAAAGAGATACCACTGAATTTCCATCAGTGAGTTTGAGCTCCAGTCAGCGCCATATCGAACAAACGCGTTGCCTGCGCTAATTAATGCTGCAAGTAAAACAGTCCAGGACGCAAACACCCCAAACTTTTCACTGATCCAATCCATGCCCAAGGCAAATTTAAGTAACAACGGCATTTGCTTCTCCAAAAAAAATTAATGCATCAACTTTGATAGCACTTCAGTTTCATAACTGGTGCTGCGCAACAAAAACGGCGGCTCCGGCTGTATAGCCAGCCAACGCCAACGGACCTATCTTTTTAAGATACCAAATAAAATCAATTTTTTCTAAACCCATTGCAGCCACTCCCGCAGCAGATCCGATGATCAAAATTGAGCCGCCTGTGCCAGCGCAATAGGCTAAAAACTGCCATAAAAAACTATCCACTGTATAGTGTTGTAAGTCGTACATTCCCATCGCAGCAGCGACCAAGGGAACGTTATCAATGACGGCGCTAACCAAGCCAATCAAGAAAACAATGAGGTCTTGTCGACCTACTGTGGTGTCAAGCCATTGCGCGAGAGATTTCAAAATATGGCTGTGCTCCATGACGGCAACTGCGAGCAAAATCCCAATAAAAAAGACCATCGCACCCATGTCAATGCGGGTTAATGCGCTTGCCAATGTAAGGCGCTGCTTTTGATTTTCTTCTTTCCCTTGGTGTATCAAATCACCAACCATCCAAAGGATACCCAGGCCCAATAAGATGCCTAGAAACGGAGGTAAATGGGTGATCGACTTGAAAATTGGAATGCTTATCAATATGCCCAGACCCAAGGCCAACATCAGAGTTTTTTCAAATGCGGAGGTGTCTTGCTTCTTATCGACGGTAGGCTTGTGCGGTGCTACAACGGGTTGCGCCCTGATGATCCAGCCAGCAAGGGCCAAGGGAACCAGCAAATTAACGACTGAAGCTAAAAACACACCCTGCATGATGGCCAAAGTCGTTATTTGGCCACCGATCCACAGCATCGTAGTCGTGACATCGCCAATCGGAGTCCAAGCCCCACCCGCATTCGCAGCAATCACAATCATTCCTGCAAAAAACAATCGGTCCTCTCGCTTTTCAAGGAGTTGCTTCATGAGAGACACCATCACGATGGTTGTAGTTAAGTTGTCTAAGATGGCGCTAAAAAAGAAAGAAGAAAAGCCAATGATCCAAAGAAGACGAGATAAACGCGTCGTTTTAATTCGCTTGGTAATGATCTCAAAACCATGGTGTGCATCAATGACTTCGACAATCGCCATGGCACCCATTAAAAAGAAAACGATTTGGGCCGTTCCCATGAGCGACTCACCCAACTCAGCGTTAACCACCTTCATATCGGGGCTGCTGATGGCATAAACAGTCCATAAAAGTCCTGCACCGATCAGTGCGGAAGCAGATTTATTGACTTTGATGGGATGCTCTAGCGCGATCGCTAAATAGGCTGCAAGAAAAATAAAACAAAGGACGGATTGCATTGCCTAATGATGCATCAAAGATTAGCGTAAACCGAGACAAATATCCCCGTGTTTTCCCTTAGTATTTCAGGTGGCAGAAGTAAGAAAGAAGCTCACGCTTCGCATACCGATAACCGTCAAGGCAAGGGACCCGAGCAAATGCAGTCCCGCTGTTACTAAAGCCATGGCATACCGCTGCTGCCCTAGCATGGCAACAACTTCCGCTGAAAAACTAGAAAATGTAGTCAGAGCACCTAAAAACCCGGTGATCAAAAGCAAGCGCCACGTGGGGTCTAAGTCCGGAATAGCTTGAAAAACAGCAACGCACATACCAACCAAATACCCGCCAATCAAATTGGCCGCAAGCGTGCCCCAGGGCAGCTCTAATCCAAAGAAAGCGATGGGGTTGAGCCACAAGCCCAACTGCCAACGTGCCAAGGCGCCTGCGCATGCGCCTATACAAATAGCAATGACTTGATGCATCAAGGTTTTGGGACGACGTATGGGGCACCGTTGACAGTGAGCCCCGCGTTTGAAAGGGCTTGCGCTTTAGTGGGTTTAAAGCCCTTGACACGCTTTAAAAAGTCTGGCCAATCCGTAAACGGCGCTTGGGCTCTTTCCTTCATGATGCGCGCTGTGCTGCTGGGCCCCAAACCTTTGACGTTATCGAGTTCGGCCTCAGTCGCGAGGTTGGCTTCCGTAGCGGCAAAAATACTTGCACTTAGCAAAGCCAAGCAGGCTGCAATCAATACATTGATAGGTTGACGCATGAAGTTCGCTTAAGGATTTTTCGCTAACCAATCGACATACTGGCTCACCCCGGTCTGGACATCAGAAAAGACGTGTTGGCAACCGCTGTGGCGCAGTGCGCTCAAATCCGCTTGGGTGTAGCACTGGTATTTACCGCGCAGGGCATCGGGAAAGGCAATGTAGTCGATCATCCCTTGAGAGGCCAGAGCGCTTAAGGGCAGGGCGTCTTGTCCTTGGTGAGCGCGCAGCGTATTAACAACCGCGCTGGCAACATCATTAAACGCTTGGGCCCGGCCTGAGCCGAGGTTGAAAATTCCACTGACGTTGGGGTGATCGAAGTACCACAGATTGACGGCGACGACGTCGTCAATGAAAACGAAATCTCGCATCTGTCCGCCTGCGAGATAGCCGCCATACTCACCAAAGAGTTTGACCTTTCCCTCCGCCTGGAACTGGTGGAACTGGTGGTAAGCCACGCTGGCCATTCGGCCTTTGTGTTGTTCATGGGGACCGTACACATTGAAATACCGAAACCCCACCACTTGGGTCTTGGCTTTTTCAAATGCAGCCCCTAACTCTAGGCGTACTTTTTGGTCAAACAGAAGTTTGGAGTAGCCGTAGACATTGAGTGGCGCTTCATACGCAGGTTCTTCTTTGAAGGTGTCTGAGCCGCCGTAGGTTGCGGCAGAAGACGCGTACAGAAGGCGCGTGCCTTGGGCTTGGGCGGCATGAAACAACTGTTTGGAGACGCCGTAATTGTTGGCCATCATGAACTTGCCGTTGCTCTCCATGGTGTCGCTGCAAGCGCCTTCATGGAATACCGCTTCTACCTTGCCAAATTGCTTGGAAGAAAAATCGTCGTAAAACGTATCGGCATCGATGTAGTCCGCGATTTTTAGCCCGGCTAAGTTTTTAAACTTATCGCCTTGGGTGAGATCGTCAACTGCCAAAATATCCGTAAAACCTCTTGCATTGAGGCCTTCAATGATTTTGCTGCCGATAAAGCCAGCAGCGCCGGTCACTGCGATTCGGGTCATCCAAATAACTCCTCGTAGGTCACTGTCGCCGTACCAAATTTCCCAACCACCAAGCCACCCGCCCGGTTGGCCCAAGGCAGCGCTTGGCGCAGCGAAAGGCCCGCACCCACTAATGTTGCGAGGGTGGCGATAACCGTGTCACCGGCGCCGGTGACATCAAAAACCTCTCGGGCTTGGGCACTGACATGCAATGGCCCCTGCGCATCAAAAAGCGTCATTCCCTCTTCACTGCGCGTGAGTAAAACCGCATCCAAATGGAGTTGCTTTCGCAGTTGCTGGACCTTCGCTGTGAGATCTTCCTCCGTGGCCCACTCGCCTATCACTTGCTGCAGTTCAGCGCGATTGGGGGTAATGACGGTAGCGTTTTTATAGCCTGAGTAATCCGTGCCTTTGGGGTCAATCAAAATGGGTTTTCCTTGGGCACGGGCATAGGCGATCATGTCGCCAACGTGGGCCAGGCCGCCCTTGCCGTAGTCTGAAAACAAAACGGCATCGTGGCTTGGCAACAGGTTTTTAAAGGTCGCACTTTGGCTGGCCAACAATGCATTTTTGGGGGTGTTTTCAAAGTCCAGGCGCAAGAGCTGCTGCTGCCTTCCAATGATGCGCAACTTCACCGTGGTTTTGAGATCGGCATCGCGACCAAAGTGCGTGCGTATTCCTGTTTTTGCCAAAATGGCTTCGAGTTTGAGGCTGGCCTCATCGTCTCCTACGACGGTGAGCAAGGACGCTTGCGCACCCAGGATGGCCACGTTATACGCCACGTTGGCAGCACCACCACTGCGCTCTTCTTCGCGGGTAATTCGAACGATGGGAACCGGGGCCTCGGGGGAAATACGGTCGACTGCGCCATACCAATACCGGTCCAGCATCACGTCGCCCACGACAAGAACGCGTGAGGCGGCAATCTGTTTGGCTTCAATGGAGTGAGGATGCTGTGTTTTCATAACTCTTCTACCCGACGTGCAGGATAACTGTCCCAAGCTTGGCAGCCAGGGCAGTGCCAAAAATGCTGTTTGGCTTCAAAGCCACAGGCGGCGCAGCGGTAGCGCTTGAGCGGCTTGACCGCATGATCGAGCGCTCGCTGAACCTGGGGGTGAAACTGTTCATGCTCTAATTTTTCACCCGCAATCCACTGGGCTGCAGCGACCAAGGAAGGGTGATTTTCAAGATGATGGACATACCAGTTTCTCGCATCCGTGGGCTTGTTGGGTTGGTTGGCCTCAAGCGCAACGATCGCGTCTAAAACATCAAGCGATGGTGCGGACTGATATGCTTTTTTAAGCGATTGAAGCGCAGCGTCTGATTGGCCCGCTTCAATAGCGTAGTGACTGAACGGCTGCGCCAAGAGCCCAATCGATTGAGGAGCATCTTTGAGCGCCTCTTCAAGCGTGCCATAAGCCTTCAATGGCTGTCCCAAAACAAATTGCAAATGCGCCAAATCGATGCGGGCTCGGGCAGCGTTGGGGGCCGTAGCAATCGCTTGCATCAACAGAGTTTGAGCCTGGTCGTTTTGGGCTGTTGCAACCAAGGTAGCCGCTTTTTCACAGAGGTAGTGGGCTAGACGACCGGCGAAACTGCCTTGGCCTGCGGCTTCGAGTTTGCGTGCAATTTCTGCCGCAAGCGTCCAATCGCGGGAGCGTTCGTAGTTGGCTAAAAGCGCGAGCCTGGCTTGGGCTTCGAAACGCGTGCCTTCAAGTTTAAGCAGAGCGGCCTCAGCCCGGTCTAGCAAGCCTGCTTTGAGGTAGTCCAGCGCCAAAGCGTGTTGTGCACGATCGCGCTCGTCATCCGTTAAATCGCCGCGAGCAAGCAAGTGTTCGTGGACGCGGACAGCGCGCTCGTACTCGCCTCTGCGACGAAACAGATTGCCAAGTGCAAAGTGCAGTTCTGAGGTATCAGGGTCGCTTTGAACTGCCTCAATAAATGCATCGATGGCTTGGTCTTGTTGTTCGTTGAGTAAAAAATTTAAACCTTTGAAATAGGCCTTGGGTGCCTGCCGATTTTCAATGCGTAACTGGCGCATGTCAAAGCGCGATGCCAGCCAACCCAGGCCAAAGGCAATCGGCAATCCCATCAAAATCAAGCTAGCGTCAAAGTCCATGGGCTTCAGGTCGGGTGTGGGAATCAGCGTTCGATGGCGTCGTTGTATTGGTCTTGGACTGGCTCTGGTTCGTTACTCGGCTTGCGAGTGCAGCACGTCTTTGTCGCCACCAGCGCGGCACCATACCTAACACTC
>QYPA01000030.1 GCA_007279715.1 Comamonadaceae bacterium
ATTTACACCGGCGTACTTAACACCGCCGCAGCCACATCCGCCGCGGCAACCTATCCCGGGCGGCCCTTGCAAAAGCCTGCGGCCCCGACCCAACTGAGCCGCATTGACGACGATGACCCCATCAGCGCCGATGTGCAAGCGGTGTTCCCTGCTGAAAAACTCCAGCTCTTGCGCCATGGGCTGAGTTTAGATGGTCAAGCCTTAAAGCATGCCAAGGTTGAATGGCAAAATCCGGAGCAGCTGCGCTTTGTTTTACATGAAGGAAAAAAACGCCAAATTCGCCGCATGTGTGAGCAAGTTGGCCTGAAAGTGGTCGGCTTAAAGCGTGTGCGTATTGGCAAAGTCATGCTGGGAAATTTGCCCGTTGGCCAGTGGCGTTACCTCGCACCCCACGAGCGTTTTTAACGCCTTGAAATTTCCTCCCCCGCCCCCACATCTTTGGGAGCCAATGTTTTCCCACACACTGCGACAGCCTTGTTTTTTATTTTAGAAACCCTGATTTTTTATGACCAAGCAAACCCTTAATTTTCAAGCCGAAGTTGCGCAACTCCTGCACCTCGTTACCCACTCGCTCTATTCCAACAAAGAGATTTTTCTGCGTGAGTTAATTTCTAACGCATCTGACGCCTGCGACAAACTGCGCTTTGAAGCGATCAACGCACCCGATTTGTTGGAAAGCGACGCGGAGTTAAAAGTCAAAGTGACTTTTGATAAAGACGCCAAAACCTTGACCATTACCGACAACGGCATTGGACTTTCCGAACAAGAAGCGATCGACAACCTAGGCACCATCGCTAAGAGCGGCACCAAAGACTTTGTCTCCAAACTCAGCGGCGACCAAAAAGCCGACTCGCAACTCATTGGCCAATTTGGCGTTGGCTTTTATTCTGGCTTTATCGTGGCCGACAAAATCACCGTGGAATCGCGCCGGGCGGGATTGCCGGTGGCACAAGGCGTGCGTTGGGTCAGCGATGGCGGAGCCAGTGGCGGCGCTTTTGAAGTCGAAGCGATTGCTCGCGAACAACGCGGAACCAGCGTGACCTTGCACCTGCGCGAAGACGCGCAAGACTATGCCAACGCTTGGAAAGTGAAAGGGATTATCAACAAATACTCGGACCACATCAGCCTTCCCATCTTGATGGAAAAAGAAGAATGGAAAGATGGCGAACTGATTAACCCCAGCGATGAAAGCGGCGGCCGCCAACCGGGCGCTATGGTTAAAACCGGCGACTGGGAAACGGTCAATAAAGCCAACGCTATTTGGGCGCGGGCTAAGAAAGACATTAGCCAAGAGCAATACGACGACTTCTACAAACAAATCAGCCATGATTTTGAAGCGCCCTTGGCCCATACGCACAACCGCGTGGAGGGAAGCACCGAATACACCCAACTGCTCTACATTCCCGGCAAAGCGTCCATGGATTTGTACAACCGCGAAAAAACTGCGGGCATCAAGCTGTATGTCAAACGCGTGTTCATCATGGATGACGCCGAAGCCTTGCTCCCCACCTACCTGCGCTTTGTCAAAGGCGTGGTGGATTCTGCTGATTTACCGCTCAACGTCAGCCGCGAATTGCTCCAAGAAAGCCGCGACGTCAAAGCCATTCGCGAGGGGTGTACCAAGCGCGTATTAGGCATGCTCGAAGACTTGGCTAAACACGACATCGCCCCGGAAGCCTCAGCCGATGGCGTGACCGATGTGGTCTCCGAAGAAGACAAAGCGCAGATCGGTAAATACACGAAGTTTTATGCGGAATTTGGCGCGGTACTTAAAGAAGGCTTGGGCGAAGACTTTGCCAACAAAGACCGTCTTGCCAAACTTTTGCGCTTTGCCAGCACGAGTACGGATACCGCAAGCATCTCCCTTGCGGATTACAAAACGCGGATGAAAGAGGGCCAAGAGGCCATTTACTACATCACCGCAGACACCTTGGCTGCGGCTAAAAACAGTCCCCAGCTGGAAGTGTTCAAGAAAAAAGGCATTGAAGTACTTTTGATGACGGACCGCGTCGATGAGTGGGCGCTCAATTACCTACAAGACTTTGACGGCACGCCCATGCAAAGCGTTGCCAAAGGGGCCGTCGATTTGGGTAGCTTGCAAGACGATACTGAAAAGAAGGCCGCCGAAGAAGCCGCAGAAACTTTCAAACCCCTGCTGGCTAAACTCAAAGAGGCGCTCAAAGACAAGGCCGAAGATGTTCGCGTAACCACCCGCTTGGTAGATAGCCCCGCCTGTTTGGTGGTACAAGACCACGGCATGAGCACGCAGTTGGCGCGTATGCTCAAACAAGCCGGACAAGCGGCGCCTGAAGTGAAGCCTGTTTTAGAAGTGAATGCCGAGCACGCACTGGTGAAAAAACTCGACGGCTCAGTGCACTTCCATGACCTGGCGCACATTTTGTTTGACCAGGCCTTGCTTGCCGAAGGGGGCATGCCTGCCGACCCGGCCGCTTACGTCAAGCGCGTGAACGCTTTGTTAGTTTAAGGATTCCTATGAAAAAAATCGGTTTGACTCTCGCCCTTTCAGCACTCTTGGCCAGTGCCTCACCCGGCTGGGCGGCTGACGCTGTCACCCAAGCGGCAGCCAAAGAAGCCGGCGCCGTGGTGACGCCCAGTGGCTTGGTGTACCGCTCACTCAAAGACGGCACAGGCGCTAGCCCCAAAGCCACTGACACCGTGAAGGTGCACTACCGTGGCACCTTTCCCGATGGCCGTGAATTTGACAGCTCTTACAAACGCAATGAAGCCATTGAGTTTCCTTTAAGCGGCGTGATTGCCTGTTGGACCGAAGGCGTGCAGCGCATGAAGGTCGGCGGCAAAGCCAAGCTCACCTGCCCTGCGGCTATTGCCTACGGAGCGCGTGGCGCAGGCAGCGCCATACCGCCCAACGCGACTATTTTGTTCGAGGTGGAGCTGCTTGCCATTAACGGCAAATGACTTTAAAAACCAACGCGTTTGCAACGCTGGCATTGACCCCAGCGACCTTGGCTAATTTGGAGCAGTTAGGCTATTTGGAGATGACGCCGATTCAGGCCGCCAGTCTGCCCGTGGCGCTGGCGGGTACCGACCTGATCGCCCAAGCCAAAACCGGCAGCGGGAAAACCGCCGCCTTTGCGTTGGCGCTTTTGGCCAAACTCAACCCACGTTGGTTTTCGGTGCAAGCCATGGTGATGTGCCCTACCCGCGAATTGGCCGACCAAGTGACGGTGGAAATTCGCCGCTTGGCGCGGGCCCAAGACAACATCAAGGTGGTGACCTTGTGCGGTGGTATCGCTTTGCGCGGCCAACGCGCTTCGCTCGAGAACGGGGCTCACATTGTGGTGGGGACCCCCGGGCGCATCATGGACCATCTGGAGCGAGGCTACTTGGTGCTCGATGGCTTAAATACATTGGTGCTAGACGAAGCCGATCGGATGTTGGACATGGGATTTTTTGACGACATTGCCAAAGTCGTCAAACAAACACCCAACGAGCGCCAAACCTTGTTGTTCTCAGCCACCTATCCTGAGGGGATAGAGAAGCTAGCGCGCCAATTCATGCGGACTCCGCAGCAAATCAAGATCGAAGCGCCCCAAGCCCAAAGCCAAATTGAGCAGCGCTTTTATGAAGTCACCCGCGCCAACCGTTTGGAAACCGTGGGCAAGTTGTTGATGCATTTTCGACCTGTCAGTACGTTGGCGTTTTGCAATACCAAACAACAGTGCAAAGACCTGGTGGACTTACTGCAACAACAAGGTTTTAACGCACTGGCGCTGTACGGAGAACTCGAACAACGTGAACGTGACCAAGTACTCGCGCAATTTTCAAATCGCAGTTGCTCGGTTCTGGTTGCCACGGATGTTGCCTCACGGGGGCTTGATATCAACCAACTCGAAGCTGTGATCAACGTGGATATCACGCCTGATCCTGAGGTCCATGTACACCGCGTGGGTCGAACCGGTCGCGCCGGCGCGTCTGGTTTTGCGCTGAGCTTGGCTAGCATGAACGACATGGGTGCGGTTGGAAAAATTGAGCAGTACCAGCATTTTTCAAGCACCTGGTTTGGCCTAGAAACGCTCACCCCCGCCAGCACCGATCCCTTGCTCGCGCCCATGGTGAGCTTGCAAATACTGGGAGGAAGGAAAGAAAAAATTCGCCCGGGTGATGTCTTGGGTGCGCTAACCAATGACGAAGGTGGACCCGCCTACACGCGAGAGCAAATCGGCAAAATTCAAGTGACTGAATTTTGTACCTTTGTGGCAGTGGATCGACAAATTGCCAGCGCGGCCTGTGCCAGACTCAATGCGGGACGCATCAAAGGAAAGTCGGTCAAAGTTCGTATGATGTAAGGGCATTCTTCAGGAGCACTGCCCCATGTCCACCCCTGCCAAGCGTCCGCTGTACCGCGATTTCACTGAACAATCGCAAATCGATGCCCAATACGATCCGTCTATCGCTTTAAGCGATCCGCGTGCGCCGGGCAAACACTTTGTAGCGCAAAGTGCGATAGCGCGCTCTACCTTGCGCCATGTGCTGGACGTTCCCTATGGGCCAACCGTTCACGAGACTTTGGATATTTTTCCGGCAGACCAGCCCAACGCCCCGGTCTTTGTATTTATTCATGGCGGCTATTGGCGCGCACTCTCAAGCAAAGAATTCAGTAGCGTTGCCTTGGGTCTGCACCAGCGCGGCATCACGACCGTCGTGGTGAATTACGATTTATGCCCGCATGTCACGCTCGATGAAATTACCCGCCAAGTTCGCGCTGCCGTGGCTTGGACTTTGCGCAATATTGCTTACCACGGGGGCGACCCACAACGCGTCGCTGTGGGCGGACATTCTGCGGGTGGGCATTTAACAGCCATGTGTTTGCAAACCGAATGGGCCCGCGACTACGGCCTACCCCAAGACCCGCTGAAAGCGGCGCTTTGCATCAGCGGTTTGTACGACCTCGCACCCCTGCGCTACAGCTATTTGCAACCCCTAATTCAACTCGATGTTGGCACCATCCAAAGAAACTCCCCCGCCTTTTTGGTGCGCCCCAGCAAGACGCCCACATGGATCACTTGGGGCGGCGCAGAGACCACCGAGTTTTCTCGCCAGTCGCAGTTATTTCACACAGTATGGAGCGCCCAAGGCAATCACTCGACTTTAAAAGCCATTGACGGCGCGGATCACTTTCTGGCTCTTATACAAATTTGA
>QYPA01000027.1 GCA_007279715.1 Comamonadaceae bacterium
ACCGGTTCCACTGGGCGCAGCAGAATTTCAATATTGCGCAAAGAAAACTCGTCTTTGCCAACCACTTCAAACAGGTCCTCAGCCGAGTTAAATCCGAGATCAGAGGCCAAATCTTCCAATTTAAGACTGGTTCTTCCTTCCCTCTGCAAGATTTTCTCAACCAACTCACGGCCTTTGGCAACGGTTTCTCCTAAGGCCAAGGCGTTAAACCAAGCGCGAACCTTGGCCCGCCCGCGGTGACTGACTAAATAGCCCAGCTCGGGGTTGAGCCAGTCCCGTGATGGCCCGCCCTCTTTGACCGTGGTCACCTCTACCGTTTGGCCATTTTTTAACGGCGTGTTGAGCGGGACCATCACACCGTCAATGCGCGCTCCGCGGCAACGGTGTCCGACGTTGGTATGCACGCTGTAGGCAAAGTCCACGGCAGTAGCGCCTTGAGGCAATTCGACAATGGCCGCTTCAGGCGTGAGCACATAAATCCGATCGTCCAGCGCGGCGTCCGATGGAAGGCTAGGCGCAGCAGCGGCCCCTGATAAGTCACGCTCCCACGCAAGCAGCTGGCGCAGTACCGCAATTTTTGCCTCATACGCCCCACCCGCAGACACACCGGCATATCCCTTGGCGCCGGCTTCCTTGTAAACCCAGTGCGCCGCGACCCCGTACTCGGAGTGCTGGTGCATCTCTTGGGTGCGAATCTGAACCTCGATCGCTTGCCCCGATGCGTCTCTCACCACGGTGTGCAAAGACTGGTAACCATTGCCTTTGGGCTTGGCAATATAGTCGTCGAACTCAGCATTCATCGGGGAAAACTGACTATGAACCCAGCTTAAAGCCGCATAGCAATCAGGCACAGCAGGAACAATAATGCGCAAAGCGCGAATATCAAAAACTTGATCAAAATTCAGCGACTTGCCACGCATTTTTTTGACAATGCTGTAGATGTGTTTTGGGCGACCCTGAACCTGCGCCCTTATGCCTTGGTGGGTAAGCTCGGTTTCCAATTGCGAACGTATTTTTTCCACCGCAGCTTCTCGCTCAGTGCGTTTTTCATCTAACCACGTTGCAACTTGACGGTAAATTTCGGGCTCTAAAAAACGAAAAGCCAAATCTTCAATTTCCCACTTCACCTCCCAGATCCCTAAGCGGTTGGCCAACGGTGCAAAAACATGCAATGACTCCGCGGCCATGCCAGGGGGTACCGGCAATTTGCTGGAAGCGAAATGGCGCAAGGTTTGCAAACGGGAGGCCAGTCGCAGCATCACGACGCGCAAGTCGCGCGAGAAAGCCAACAACATTTTGCGCACACTTTCCGTCTGTGTGGCTGCCGTTTGGGCCATCGGCGCGGCTTGCCCGGCTTTGCTGGCGGCATTTTGGGCGATACGTGCCATGCGTTGAAGGCGCACCAGCTTGGTAGTTTCTATCGCTAAATCGGCAAAACTGTCTCCAAACGCTTTGGCAATCACTTCGTGGGGTTTATTCAAGTGTTCGCAGGCATAGACCAAGTAACTTGCGGCTTGCATGGCCTGTGAGCCACCAATGGAGCGCAGAGTTTCTGCAATCGCGTCGGCATGGGCCAAGACGTTTTCACCCGTGTCCAGAATTTGCTGAGAAAGCAAGGGCTCAGCAAAGGCACGGGCGCGGACTAAAGCATCTGCAAGTTCAGGCAAGCTGTCAGTCGTTGCAGTAATTACTGCCAGGGTTGGCCCCTCAGCAGGGTCGGTGGTCAAACGTTTCATCGTACTTTTTGCGCTACCTTTTTATGTAGCCAGTAAAAATGAAACCACGGCATCGACTTGGTCCGGTGCAATCAAGGTTGGCGCATGACCCACACCGTCAAACTCTACCAAGCGGGCGCGAGGGCCGCGCTCGGTCATCTTTTTAGCCGTTTCTGTGGAGAGTAAATCGGAGTTAGCTCCGCGAAGCAACAAGGTCTGCGCCGTAATGGCGTCATAGGCCTGCCATAAAAGCGCCTCGCCCTGCGCGGCCATCTCTTGGGTTACTGACGCAAAGGGCGTCGCAATCGCCGGGTCGTAATGCAGCGAAAAAACGTCTTGTCCTCTATCGTTTTTGATCGGTTTGAGCATAGGCTTTGAAAGTTTTAACCACTGCTCAGGGGTATGCGGCCCAAAACTACTGGAGATATCCCACATCGCATCGGCAGCGGCTTGCTCGCTAGGAAAATGCCCTGCTTTTCCCAAATACGTTCCGATGCGCTGCAAAGCAGACCATTCAATGACCGGGCCGACATCGTTCAGAACCAAGCGACGTAAGTGAACGCCCACACTGGCCAAATGGCTGGAAGTCGCCAACCCAATGAGTCCGCCCATGCTGGTACCGACCCAGTCCAAGGTTTTCGGCTGGAGGTGGGCCAAGAGCGCCAACATGTCTGCCGCATACACAGGCACCTGGTAACCCAGCGGATCCTTCAACCAATCGCTTTTTCCGCGCCCCACCACATCCGGACAAACGACACGAATCGAACCTTCGCTTCTTTGAACCAAGGCCTGGGCCAAAACATCAAAGTCTCGGCCCTGACGGGAGAGCCCGTGCACACACAAGACCGTGTGATCGGCATCTGGATTGCCCCACTGCCAATAGGCCATGCGATGGGGCTCAGGGGTTTCACACGAAAAATAGACCAGTGTTGGGGATGCCATGTTGAAAAGTAGCCGTAAGTGCGGGTGTTGATAATGGCACCATCCTAATTGATCTCCCCCAAATTTTTGAAAGATAAAAGCATGTTGAAAGGCAAAACAGCCATCGTGACCGGCTCGACCAGTGGTATCGGCTTGGGCTTAGCCAAAGCACTGGCAGCCCAAGGCGCAAATATCGTGATGAATGGTTTTGGCGACATCGAGGGCCCGAAAGCTGAGATCGCTGCTTTTGGCGTCAAAGTCAGCTACCACGGTGCAGATATGAGCCACCCCAATGAGATTGAAGCGATGGTGCGCCACTGCGAAACCACCTTTGGAGCGGTCGATATTTTGGTCAATAACGCCGGAATTCAACATGTCGCGCGGGTTGAGAATTTCCCGCCTGAGCGCTGGAACGCTGTGATTGCGATCAATCTCAGCAGTGCGTTTCACGCCAGCCGCTTTGCGCTACCGGGAATGTTAGCCCGCAACTGGGGCCGCATCATTAACGTCGCATCGGTGCACGGGCTCGTTGCGTCTGCCGAGAAATCAGCGTATGTGGCGGCTAAACATGGCCTGGTTGGTTTAACCAAGGTGACTGCGCTTGAGAATGCCACGACCGGAATTACCTGCAATGCGATTTGTCCAGGATGGGTCTTAACCCCCTTGGTTCAAAAACAAGTCGATGCCAAGGCCGCTGCCTTAGGAATTTCTAACGCCGAGGCCACCAAACTCCTGCTGGGTGAAAAAGAACCGTCCATGCAATTCACCACACCCGAAGAACTCGGCGCACTCGCGGTGTTCCTGTGTTCCAGTGCGGCAAATAACGTCCGCGGTGTGGCTTGGAATATGGACGGTGGCTGGGCCGCGCAGTAACTTAAATAAAGGGCAGCGCTTTGAGGGTTCCGCCAATCGCTTGGCCGTCTTTTTGAACTATGACCCGGTCACCTGGGGCGCAGTCGGATGCCACAAGACCGAATCCGATGTTTTGTTTCAGGCGGTAAGACCAAACGCAATTGGTGAGATCGCCCACACGCTGGTCGCCTTTGTAAATGCCGTGCCAATGAAAGCCTAATTCGGTGGGCGTGGTGTTATCGAGCTGTACACCCAATTGCTGGCGTTTAACGCCCTCTCCGTGAATACGCCGAAGCGCTGCGATACCAACCACGTCATCGGCCACATCGAGGTCAATGTATTTGCCTAAGCGCACTTCAAACGGGTTAGTCGTCCCGTCGGTGTCCCCGCCATAAGAGATCAGGCCGCTTTCAATGCGCTCGCAGGCGTTCGGTGCGCCGGGCCCGATACCCCAAGGTTTTCCGGCTTCACGCACCTTGTCCCAAAGTGCAGTTGCTTTAGAGCCGTCCATGAGGTAAAGCTCAAAGCCCCCTTGTTTAGACCAACCCGATCGCGCCAACACCAAAGGAATTCCGTCAATACTGGTTTCACGAAACCAAAAATACTTCAGCGTGCGAACCCAATCGCCAAACATAGAAGCGATCACATCCTCTGCCTTGGGACCTTGCACCGCTAACGGGGAAACATCCGGCTCACTCACCTCCACCTTCAAACCCCGCTCGGCCGCAATAGCGCGCGCCCAAAACCAAATATTGGAATCTGCAATGGAGAGCCAGTAACGGTCGTCATCGAGCTTGAGAAGAATCGGATCGTTAATCAAAATACCGTCGTGGTTACACAAGGGCACGTATTTGCCTTGGCCGACTTTGCATTTAGACAAATCTCTTGCGCAAAGTATTTGCGCCAAGCGCCCAGCGTCTGGCCCGAGCAATTGGACCTGTCGCTCTACTGCGACGTCCCACTGGGAAACGCCATTGATGATTCGCCAATACTCTTCCTCAGGGTGCCCAAAACTGGTGGGCATGAGCATGTTGTTGTAACTGGTAAAGGCGCAAACGCCTTCGGCTTGCGTTGCTGCAAAAAACGGGGAGGGCCGAAGCCGAGAAGAGGGAGTAATACCAAACATGCAATTTCCTTTTTAATTCAAAGTCAACAATACAACAGCGCGGGCTTCCATGGCCAAGCCTTCGCCCACTGGCCCTAATTTTTCAGCGGTTTTGGCTTTGACATTCACTTGGTTCACTGATACCGAGAGCGAATGCGCAATGCTTTCCCGCATCGCCGAAATATAAGGTGCCAACTTAGGCGCTTGGGCAATGATGGTGCTATCTACATTGCCAATTTCAAAACCTTTCGCGCGAATCCGTTTGGCAATTTCACTAAGCAGAACAGCGGAATTAGCGCCCTTCCATTGGGCGTTAGTGTCTGGGAAATGCGTTCCGATATCGCCCATGGCTGCGGCGCCTAACAAAGCGTCAGAGATTGCGTGTAATAAAGCATCGGCGTCGGAGTGGCCTAGCAAGCCTTTAGAAAAAGGAATCTCTACCCCGCCCAAAATCAGCTTGCGGCCTTCGACCAGGGCGTGAATGTCCCAGCCTTCGCCAATTCGGATATTCATTTTTTTATTCCTTGAGTATTCAAATCGTCGCCCGTGTGACGGCTTTTCAAAACAGCCTCGACCAATTCAAAATCTTGGCGGTAAGTGACTTTGAAATTCATCGCGTTGCCTTTGACTAAAAGCGGATGGTGGCCCGCCATTTCCATGGCACTGGCTTCGTCGGTGACCCCTTGAAAATCGCTTGCTATTTGGCTCTGTAAAGCTTTGAGCAAAGCGCCCAAGCGAAACATTTGCGGCGTCTGCGCCAGCCACTTGCCTTCACGCGCCACCGTTGATTCAACCCGACCGTGGGACTCTAACTTTAAAGTGTCAGGCAAAGGCAATGCCAAAAGCCCGCCGACCGCATCACCTTCGCAGGCATCGATCAGCGCGTTCACCATTTCCGGCGTGATTAAGCATCGCGCTGCGTCATGCACCAAAACCCAGTCTGTGTCTCCGGCCCCCTGGGCGCGAAGGGCAAGCAAGCCGTTGTAAACGCTGTGCGCTCGGGTTGCGCCGCCGCAAGCTTGCCGGCTCCAGTGGTCGGGCCACTCTGCATTCGCAGGCCATTCAAACGTGTCGTCAGGTGCCACCACCAGTATTCCGCCCGCAAGCCGCTCAACCGCAGACAACGCGCGAAGGGTGTGCGCCACCATCGGAACTCCAAAAACCAATTGGTATTGTTTGGGTTGCGCCGTTTCAGCCCGTGCGCCGGAGCCTGCGCAAGGAACCAAAGCGAAGAAACGGGTTGCAGCGCTGGAACCCTGAGGGGCATCAAAGGAAGGTGATTTGGGCGTGTTTGGGTTCATAGCGTGAGGACCATTCTAAAATCAGCTTCGTTCCCGGTTTATAACCCTCCGATACCCCCTCTTGGGGCGCACGGGGGTTTTTGTATTTGTACTGCTCCATGACCCTTGTTTCCTTCGCTGTTCCGTCCCTTTCGGTGGGTAAACGTTTCACCCTGCCTCGCCCTGTGGGTTCGGCCGACGCGGTACTTTTAGCCCAGTTAGCCCAGCGCGATAAAGCAGCAGGCCGAATCACAGCGATCGTGACCGCAGACGCCAGTGACGCGCAAAGACTCATCGACGAAATGGGATTCTTTGCCCCCGAGTTGCGTTATGCCTTGTTCCCCGATTGGGAGACTCTGCCCTACGATACTTTTTCACCCCACCAAGACTTAATCAGCGAACGCTTGGCAACGCTTTGGCTAATCAGCCAACGCGACAAAGACCAAGGCGCAGATGTCATTTTGATCCCAGCGACCACGGCTTTGTACCGCTTGGCGCCGCCCTCCTTTTTAGCGGGCTATACGTTTGAGTTCAAGGTCAAACAAAAACTCGATGAGGCTCGACTCAAAGCCCAGCTTACGCTGGCAGGCTACAGCCATGTCAGCCAAGTCGTCAGCCCGGGTGAATATGCGGTGCGCGGCGGACTCATTGATCTTTTTCCTATGGGTTCCTTGGTGCCGTTTCGGGTGGATTTATTTGACGACGAAATTGACAGCATCCGTACCTTCGACCCCGATAGCCAGCGCAGCCTCTACCCTGTTCCTGATGTGCGTTTGTTGCCCGGGCGCGAGTTCCCCATGGATGATGCCGCACGGACCAAGTTTCGCAGCCGCTGGCGCGAGTTGTTGGAAGGCGACCCGACCAAAAGCCGTATTTACAAAGACATGGGCGCGGGCGTTGCTACCGCTGGCATCGAGTATTACCTGCCCCTGTTTTTTGATGAAACGGCCACGGTTTTTGATTACCTGGGTGAACACGCCACGGTGGTTTTACATGGCGATTTAGAACCTGCTTTTCAACGCTTTTGGCAAGACACCAAAGACCGCTATCGCTTGGTTCAAGGCGACCCCGAACGCCCGGTACTTCCCCCAGAGGCTTTGTTTTTAGGGATTGAGCAATTCCACACCCGGGCGAAAGAGTACGCCCAACTGGCCATCCGCCCCCCTTCGGGGCCCGACGCGGCACACGCTTTCGCCGAGTTTGAACCCATGCCTATGGTTGCGGCGGTACGCGGTGCGCCCGACCCCTTACTTCAACTCAAAGCGCATATTCAGAGCACCAAGCATCGGGTGTTGATCTTGGCAGAAAGCACGGGGCGACAAAGCAGCCTGCTTGACTTTTTACATGCCAGTGGCCTGACCCCACCCGTTTTTGATACCTTGGCTGAATTTTTAGACAGCGATGAAAAGGTCGGCATTGCCACCGCTGCGCTGAACGTGGGTTTTGGCTGGATAGACCACGGCATCGAACTTGTTACCGAGACCGAACTCTTCGCCGCAGGTCCCACCACGCGAAGACGAAAAAAACAAGAGCAGGTTAGTGATGTTGAGGCACTCATCAAAGACCTCAGTGAGCTCAAAATTGGCGACCCTGTGGTTCACTCCGCCCACGGCATCGGGCGTTACACCGGCCTAGTCCATCTCGACCTGGGCCAACTCAACCTCGCCGGCGAGCCCGAGTTACAAGAATTTTTACACCTTGAATACGCCGACAAAGCCACGCTGTATGTGCCAGTCAGCCAACTTCAGCTCATTAGCCGATATACCGGCGTCAGTGCGGATGAGGCACCGCTGCACCGCTTAGGCAGCGGCCAATGGGAAAAAGCCAAACGCCGCGCGGCTGAACAAGTTCGAGACGCCGCCGCCGAGCTTTTGAACATCTACGCCCGGCGCGCTGTGCGAGAAGGCCATGCGTTTCGCTACAGCGCACAAGACTACGAAACCTTTGCCAATGATTTTGGCTTTGAAGAAACCGCAGATCAACGCGCCGCCATCCACGCGGTGATTCAAGACATGATCAGCCCCCGCCCGATGGACCGACTGATTTGTGGCGACGTAGGTTTTGGTAAAACCGAAGTGGCGCTGCGGGCCGCCTTTGTCGCTATCACTGGCGGCAAACAAGTCGCACTGTTGGCCCCCACAACGCTTTTGGCCGAGCAACACTACCAAACCCTGGTCGACCGGTTTAGCAAATGGCCCGTTAAAGTAGCAGAGATCAGCCGTTTTCGCTCTGGGAAGGAAGTCACCGCATCGCTTAAAGGCATTGCCGATGGAACCATCGACATCGTGGTGGGAACCCACAAGCTACTCAGCAAAGACACCCATTTTCACGACCTGGGTCTTTTGATCATTGACGAAGAACACCGATTCGGGGTTCGCCATAAAGAAGCCATGAAGTCCATGCGGGCCGAGGTCGATGTGCTTACGCTGACTGCGACTCCTATCCCGCGCACGCTAGGGATGGCACTGGAAGGCTTGCGTGATTTAAGCGTCATCGCAACCGCGCCGCAGCGGCGTTTGGCGATTAAAACCTTTGTTCGAACCGAGGGCGCTGGCGTGATCAGAGAGGCTGTGCTGCGCGAACTCAAGCGCGGCGGACAGGTCTATTTCCTTCACAATGAGGTGGAAACGATTGAGAACCGACGCGCCAAACTCGAAGAACTCCTGCCCGAGGCCCGTATTGCGGTCGCCCATGGGCAAATGCCAGAGCGCCAACTTGAATCGGTGATGCGTGATTTCGTGGCCCAGCGATACAACTTGTTGCTGTGCTCCACCATTATTGAAACGGGTATTGATGTGCCAACCGCCAATACCATTGTGATGAGTCGCGCTGATAAATTTGGACTGGCCCAGTTGCACCAATTGCGCGGGCGCGTCGGCCGTAGCCACCACCAAGCCTACGCCTACCTCATGGTTCCTGATTTAGAAGGCCTCACCAAACAAGCCAGCCAGCGCTTAGATGCGATTCAACAAATGGAAGAACTCGGTTCAGGCTTTTATTTAGCGATGCACGATCTTGAAATTCGCGGGGCCGGCGAAGTTTTGGGAGAAAGTCAAAGCGGAAATATGCTGGAAGTCGGCTTTCAGCTTTACAACGAAATGCTCAGTGAAGCGGTGCGCTGCCTGAAAGCGGGAATCGAGCCCGATTTACTCAGCCCTTTGAACGTTACGACGGAAATCAACCTGCACGCTCCCGCGCTTTTGCCGAATGACTATTGCGGCGATGTGCATTTACGATTGAGCTTTTATAAAAAATTGGCCACGGCTCAAAACGCCGATCAAATCGACGCGCTGCTAGAAGAAATTGTGGACCGCTTTGGCAAACTCCCTACCCAAGGGCAAACCTTGATCGACGTTCACCGACTGCGCGTTCTGGCGAAACCCTTTGGCGTTATCAAAGTAGACGCTGCGCCCGGCGTGAGCAGTATCACCTTCAAGAAAGATCCGCCGATTGATCCGATGAAGATCATCGAGCTGATCCAAAAAAACAAACACATCAAACTCGCTGGCAACGAAAAGCTGCGGATCGAGCGTGAGCTTCCCGAAGCCAAGGCCCGGGCGCAGATGGTGCGCGATATTTTGCGAAGTTTGGGGCAGCCGGTTCTCGCGCGTGATCCTGCTTAATGCTGCTTGATGATTTAAGTTAGAAAATACCTTGCAATGACAACATCCCCACAACAACTGCAAAACCTGACCATCCAAGGCTTCACCCCGCCTCTTTCGTTATCGGATTTCAAGCTGATTGCGTTTGATATGGACTCTACGTTGATCAATATCGAATGTGTGGACGAGATTGCCGATGCAGCAGGCCGTAAAGCGGAGGTGTCCGCCATTACCGAGGCCGCCATGCGCGGCGAAATTCTTGACTACAAAGAAAGCCTGCGCCAGAGAGTTCAATTGCTTCAAGGGGTTACGGTTGCGCAGATGCAGCAAGTTCTCAATGAACGCCTGCAACTCAACCCCGGCGCTGCCGAGTTAGTCAAGGCGTGCAAAGCTGCTGGGTTAAAAATACTTCTGGTCTCCGGCGGGTTTACTTTTTTTACAGACGCGGTACGCGATAGTTTAGCGATTGACTGGACCCGCTCTAACGTTCTCGAAATTCAACACGGCGAACTCACAGGTCGGATGGTCGACCAAGACTGGGGCGATATCTGTGACGGCGAAGAAAAACGCAAGATGCTGTTGCAAACCTGCGCCAGTATGGGAATTTCCAGCAGCCAAGCCATTGCCATGGGAGACGGCGCCAACGACCTCCCCATGATGCAAGTAGCCGGCTTGTCGGTCGCCTACCACGCCAAACCCGCGGTTCGTGCGCAGGCGATGGTGGCGATTAACGAAGGCGGGTTGGATCGTCTGTTGGAAGTCTTGGTTTAACGCAAGGGTTTGAGAAGATCCGATAAACCGTTGTGGTCAATCTCATGCATGAGCTGCAGCAAACGGCCAATTTCGTTTTTTGGGAAGCCTTCTCGGGCGAACCAGTTCAGGTAGTTTCCGGGGAGGTCTGCGATGAGTACGCCTTTGTGTTTGCCAAAGGGCATGGGCAGGCTCACAAGGCGCTGTAAATCTTCGGGTTGCATCGCGTATTTTTTACTTTAAGCCATCAAGATTTCAGGCCGTCCAGCTTCAACAACAAAAGCCGCAAGGGTACGCACCGTGCTGTCCTTGTGTTGAACGTCGTCAAGGACGCGTAGGTTCACGCTCAACCGCTCTGGCGTGAATTCTGCAACGCCGTAGCCCCGGTAGCGCGATTCGGCAAATACAAAGTGTGGGTTTTCCTGAACCAGCGGCAACAACGAATCGGAGCTACCCGACTTGGACGTGATGCTCGTGCCACAAAACTCAACGCCTATTTTTTTGCTTCTCGGTTTGGTGTAATCCGTCAGCACATGGCCTACCCAGTTTTCATGCACATCGCCTCCGAAAATCACGGGATTGGGCGTTGCGTATTTAGTTAAGGCATCGGTCAATCG
>QYPA01000039.1 GCA_007279715.1 Comamonadaceae bacterium
CTGTGTTCGTGTGGGTTCATTCACACACCATGCCGAAATCCCGGGGATTTTTGGTGGGGTTGCCAATGCGATGCAGCCCGCTGCGAAGCCCCTCGAACTGACAAAGGTGGCCCAAGAGCCGGCCTACCGTTGGAGCGTAGACGGTCAAAACGGCTTAACCGTCGATGATTACCTCAAGCGCCAACCGGCAATGGCCTTGCTCGTGATCAAAGATGGTGTGATTCAGGTCGAGCGGTATCAATACGGACGCACGGCGGAGCATCGCTATTTATCTAACTCCATGGCCAAAACCATTACGGCGATGGCCATTGGATTGGCAGCGAGAGAAGGGCGTATCAAGTCCCTTGACGATAAAGCAGAGGTGTATGCGCCTACCTTGGCTGGAACACTTTACGGCGAAACCACGATTCGCAACTTGCTGCGCATGTCCTCAGGTGCTAAGTTTGAAGAGATTTACGACGGTCGTGACGATCTTGCACGCTACGGGGCAGCAGCGCAAAACGGTGGGGCGGCGGCTGGCGCCAAGGTGATCACAACGCGTCTTCATCCTCAAGGGCAGTTGTTTAATTACGCCAGCGCAGAAACCGATATGTTGGCTTTGGTGATGCGCGGAGCGACAGGGCAAACCTTGAGCGCCTACCTCGAGCCCCGGCTTTGGCAGCCCATGGGTGCACAAACTTCGGGTCTGTGGCGTGCGGGCTCGGATGGGTTAGAGCGTGCCGGCGGAAACTTTAACGCCA
Organism: Comamonadaceae bacterium; assembly: GCA_007279715.1. Classification (GTDB taxonomy): domain Bacteria; phylum Pseudomonadota; class Gammaproteobacteria; order Burkholderiales; family Burkholderiaceae_C; genus Allorhodoferax. The sequence goes on from QYPA01000039.1 coordinate 741, forward strand.
CTGCGCAAGACTATGCCCGGCTGGGCATGCTGTTGGCCAACGATGGCATGCGCCCCGATCGGCCTGACTTAGGAGAAATATTACCCAAAGACTTTGTGTTGGAAGCCACTGACTGGCGTCGTCATCCCGAAGCTTTTGCTCCCTACAAAGCCACCCCGTACTATGGATACGGCTACCAAGTTTGGACGTTTCCTGGGCAACAGCGCCGCTTTGCCCTCTTAGGTGTTTACGGGCAATCGATCTTTGTCGATCCATCACAAAAATTAGTGATGGTGCATTTGGCTGCCAACGCGACTGCAAAAGCTGGACAGACGCGCATGGGTCGTGAAGTTGGTTCGCTTTGGAGGGGTTTGGTTGCGTACTACGGCTTTTGGTAAGTCACGGGTTTAGCAAACCAAATCATCGGGATCAGGATTAAAAAGATCAGCGCGGAGCCAGTAAAAATATCGTTGGATGCGAGCATAAAAGCCTGTTGATCGACCATACGGTTAATGCTAGCAAGGCCTTGCTCTTGGGACATTCCCATGCTGCCGAACCCGGCTAGGGCGCTGTTGGCCGCTTGGTTGCTGCGCGTGAGAAGTTCGGTCAGTTCTGCGTGGTGAACTGCTGCGCGGTCTTGCCATAGGGTGATGGTGATGGAGGTACCAAATGCGCCGCCCACAATGCGCATGAAGTTCGATAAGCCTGAGGCGGACGCCATCAAATGCGGAGGGATACCGTTAAGCGTGATGGTCGACAGCGGAATAAAGAAGAAGGCCACGGCAATGCCTTGCACGATGGTAGGCAGCATGATGGTGGCAAAGTCCGCTTGGGTATTGAAATGCGCACGCATAAACAACACCACCGAGAACATGATGAACGCAAAGGTCGCAAGCACGCGTGGATCCGATTTCTGAATATTTTTACCCACCAAAGGTGACAAAATAATCGCAAACAAGCCCACGGGCGCTAGCAACATACCCGCCTGGGTCGAGGTGTAACCCATGAACTGTTGCAACCAAAGCGGCAGCAAGACCAAGTTGCCAATAAACAGGCTGTAGGCAATGGCTAGGCAAATCGAGCCGATTCTGAAGTTATGTAACTTGAGAAGTTTGAGGTCTACCACCGGATGTTTGTCCGTGAGTTCCCAGACCACAAAAAACGCGCCACCAATTAGCGCCACCAGACCCAAGGCGATGATTTCACTGGAGTGAAACCAATCCAGCTCTTTACCGCGGTCCAACATGATTTGCAAGCAACCCACTGCCAAAACCAACAGGGTCAGACCAACCGTATCAATCGGTAATTTTTGCCGTTGGGTTTCGCGTTTTTTGAAGATGGTCCATGTAATTAACGCAGCGATGAGACCCACCGGCACATTGATATAAAAAATCCAACCCCAGTGCATTTGGTCGGTGATCCACCCCCCAAGCAACGGGCCCATCACAGGCGCCACCAAAGTCGTCATCGCCCAAAGCGCCATGGCCAGTCCTGCCATGGCAGGCGGGTAGCTCGAGAGCAATAACGTTTGTGCCAGCGGCATCATGGGCCCTGCCACAAAGCCCTGCAAAGCTCGCATACCAATCAAGGTCGTCATATTGGGCGCGAGCCCGCAAAGCAAGGAAGCGAGCACAAACAAAAATACGCTCATCGTGAACAAGCGCACTTGCCCAAAGCGTTGCGACAACCACCCTGTTAACGGAACGGCAATCGCGTTAGCCACACCAAAACTAGTCACGACCCAGGTGCCTTGGTTGGGGCTCACGCCCAAGTCACCCGCAATCGCGGGCAGAGAAACGTTGGCAATCGAAGAGTCCAACACGTTCATAAAGGTCGCCGCCGAGAGAGCGATCGTGCCCCAAAGTCGGGCTGAGCCTTGCAGGGGCTCTAAGGGGGCATGGGCCGGAGCGTTCATTTTCTGGGTGGATTACTGTTTCTTACCGACGTTGGCCGCAATGATGCGTTGCACTTCGGCGCTGGCCTGGCCATCTAATTCGGCATACACCTCGGTGTGCAACTGTGATGCAGCACGCGGCGCATCGGCCAATGATTTCCCGCTTTGGTCTGTGACATCGACGGTGGCTTCCATCGATAAGCCCACCCGCAGCGGATTTTTCAAAACCTCAGCGGTATCAAGTGCCACACGCACTGGAACGCGTTGCACCACTTTGATCCAATTGCCCGTCGCGTTTTGCGCGGGCAAGAGGGCAAAGGCAGCGCCTGTTCCCGCCCCTAAGCCAGATACCGTGCCTTTGTATTCCACCCGTTTACCGTAGACGTCAGCGGTGAGCAACACGGGTTGACCAATGCGGATATTGCGCAGTTGGACTTCTTTGAAGTTGGCGTCCACCCATACTTCGTTAAGCGCAATGACGGATAACAAAGGCGTTCCCGCGGCAACCCGTTGTCCGAGTTGCACAGTGCGCTTGGCCACAAAGCCGTCCACAGGCGCGGGCAAAGTTGCGCGGTGCAAAGCTAAAAAAGCTTCGCGCACTTTGGCTGATGCCGCCATGACACCCGGGTGGGTTTCAATGCGGGTGCCATCGGTGAGGGCTTGGTTGCTGCTGAGTTGGTCGCGAGCGGAGTTCGCGCCCGCTTTGGCTGCGGCCAGTGCGCTTTGGGCGTTGGCCAATTGCGATTGGGCGTGGCTGAGTTCTTCTTTGGATACGGCCCCATTGCCAACCAACGATTGGCGTCGTGCTAAATCCTCACTGGCACGGGCAACTTCGTTTTGAGCACGGGCGATGTCTGTTTCGCGCAGCGTGATTTGCGAGTCCAGCGTACTGTTGTTGGCGTACAAGGTGCGCACTTGGCGCACAGCTTGGGCCAGCGCCGCTTGGGCTTGCTCCATCGCAACCTTCGCGTCGGACGGATCAAGCTCAACCAAGGGCTGTCCGGCTTTGACAAAGTCCGTGTCATCGGCCAAGATCGCTGTCACCGTTCCACCGATTTGCGGCGTAATTTGAATGACGTTACCTTGAACATACGCGTTGTCCGTTTGCTCATGGTGGCGACTGGTAAACCAGGTGAAGCCGCCGTAAGCCAGTCCTAAGGCAACGACCAAAGCCAAGCCCATGAGTGCTTTTTTACGTTTGGGGTTGGCTCCAGAAGTCGGGGTGGTAGCGATAGGTGAAGAAGTGGATGGTGTGCTCATGGTGCGATCAATAAAAAAATGAATAGACTGAAAAGACGGGGCTTATAGATGAAAGTTCAAGGCGTCTCAGGTGTGAAACCCCCGCCGAGTGCGCGAATCATTTGGACTTGCGTGTCGGCGGCGCGGGCGGCTAAATCTATGGCTTGGCGCTGTTGGGTGAGTACCGCCGTTTCAAGATTAAGCACGGTCAGGTAGTTTCCTAATCCGGCTTGGTAGCGCTGCTGTGCGATGACGTAGGCGGTTTGGGCATGGGACAGAGCCGCTTGCTGCTGCGTCGTTTGTAAAGCAATACCCTTCGCGCTGGCGATTTGATCGGCCACTTCGCGCACAGCCTCCAACACCAAAGCGTTGTAACTCTCTATTGCCGCATCCAGATCAGCAGTCTTGCCGCGCAGTTGCGCTTTCAATCGGCCTGCGTCAAATAAAGGCAAACGAATCGCAGGGCCCACACCCCATTGGTCGCTTCCGGTATTCATGAGGCGATCAAACCCCAAACTGTTCAAGCCGGTAAAGGCCACCAAATTGATGTTCGGATAAAACTGCGACTTAGCGTTTTGAATATCACCAAGCGCAGCGTTGATACGCCATTGCGAGGCAGCAATGTCGGCGCGTCGTCCCAACAAATCGATGGGAATCGCAGGCGTATCTGCAAGCGTCTGGGACGATGCCATTGGCAATTTAGCGCTGCTTATGTTGGGTGCGGCTTGTCCGCTCAAGGCTGCCAAGGCATTGCGGGTGAGGGCTTGTTGCTCCAGGTTGACTTCCATCAGTTGGCGCACTTCTGGAATGCTGGCGCTACTCACCGAAAGTTCGAGCTGGGTGTCTATGCCGGCTTTAACGCGCTCTTGCACCAGGCTTAAAAGCTGTTCGCGTTGGGCCAGGCTGCGTTGTAATGAAGCGTTTTGGGCTTGAAGTCTTCCAAGCGAAAAATAGGCGCGAACCACTTGGCTTGCAATGAGCAAGCGGGCGGCTTGCGCATCGGCTAGGGCTGCGCGGGTTTGACCCACTGCGGCGTCTAAAGCGGCGCGATGTTTTCCAAATAAATCCAAATCCCAGCTGGCAGTGGCTTGAAGATTGGCAATGTCATAGACATTTCCGCCCAAGGGAGGCGGGTAAATTCCATTGGCACTAAAGCGCTGCCGCGTCATGTCCAGGGACGCATTCAACTGCGGTTTTCCTGCGCTGTCAGTCGCATCGCCAAAGGCCTGCGCTCGCGCAAGACGCGCTTGCGCTATGCGCAGGCTGGGGTTGTCCCGCAGCGCGGTTTCAACCAGTTGGGAGAGCTGGGGGTCTTGGTATGCGTCCCACCAAGGCGATTGCGACGGGATTTTTATGTCTTGCGTGTTTGCTGTTAGAGACGCGGAAGGCCGCAACCCTAAGGACTTGCCGTCCCATATTTTTGCGCTTGGCACAATGCCCGTGAAATCAGCGCAAGCGCTTAATACAGCCAAGGCGGTGACGGCCAAAGCCCAGCGCCCCAGGCGTTGTTTCGTGGGGCTTAAAAAATCAAAGGGCATCGGTGGCTCCAGGGTCAGGTTCGGTCGAAAATGGATGGGGAGATAGCGGGCCAGGCTGCGCCGCCGCGGTTTGCGCGTTGGCCAAAATACGGCGCAAATAGCCTTTAAGCGTCTCAAACTCTTGGGCGTTAAAACCAGCGAGATGGGTGTTTTGAACCCCACTGAGAACGCGCGGAATATCTTGGGCGGCTTGGTTGCCTGCGTCGGTTAAAGCAATATTGACAACACGGCGATCCGTTTCAGATCGCACCCGCTGGCACAAGCCTTTGGCCTCTAAACGATCCAGCATGCGGGTCATCGCGCCGGTATCTAAATGGCATTGCCGGGCCAATTCCGCCACGCTAGAGGCTTGGCCACTGAATACTTTGTACAAAGGCATCCACTGCGCGTTGGTTAAATCGGTATGGGCCAAATGCAGCTCAATGTTGTCTGCCAATGCCCCGAGAATTTGGCGCATGAGGTTGCCCACGCTTTCTTCCGGGCTGTAGTTATGCGCTTCGTAAAACACGACCGGCGCAGCGGCCTTGGTTTTGTGTGGCAGTTTGGGGGCTGGATGGGTGGAGGAAGACGGCATAGAAAACGAATATTAGCTGCCTAGGCAAATAATGTCAAGGCAAATAATATTTTGGTTTCTTGTCTTCTTGGATCGCACTTGATTCAAGCGGGAAGGGCGCTGCCAGTCTCCAGCGCATGCGGCGATAATGGGCTGTTGACTTTTTCAAGAGCTATAGACATGACCCAAGCCCATGCGATGAGTGTTGCCGACATTCGCAAAACCTTCCTTGATTTCTTTGCATCCAAGGGCCATACCGTGGTCGCCAGCAGCCCTTTGGTGCCTGGTAACGACCCCACGTTGATGTTTACCAACTCGGGCATGGTCCAGTTCAAGGACGTATTTTTGGGGTCCGACAAGCGCTCTTATGTGCGTGCGGCGTCGGTACAAGCCTGTTTGCGTGCGGGCGGCAAACACAACGACTTGGAAAACGTGGGCTACACCGCCCGCCACCACACCTTTTTCGAGATGATGGGCAACTGGAGTTTTGGCGACTACTTCAAACGTGAGTCGCTCAAGTGGGCTTGGGAGTTGCTCACCGAGGTTTACAAATTACCCAAGGAGCGTTTGCTCGCTACGGTGTACCAAGAAGACGACGAGGC
>QYPA01000075.1 GCA_007279715.1 Comamonadaceae bacterium
ATGGCATCGAGCCGTCCTTTTCGTAGGAGTACAAACGAAAAAAACGCGAGGCCGATGGAAGCACGACTGAATATGCCGTTCAAGACCATGCATGGCGCATGTACCAGCACCTAGGCGGCAGCGTTGACCCCTTGCCTGCGTATTTCGTATCCGCCATGGACATGGCGGCACAAGACCATATCGCGATGATGCAGGCGGTTCAGCCCTTTGTAGACACCGCCATCTCCAAAACCGTCAACGTTCCGGTCGATTACGACTACGAAAAGTTCAAGCAGTTGTATTTGCAAGCATGGCAAGCCAACCTGAAAGGTTTGGCAACCTACCGACCCAATAGTATTTTGGGGTCTGTGTTAGAAATCACTTCCCCATCTGACGCCCAAACCCCATGTGTGAGCGACGCTGAAACGGCCTTTGATCCGATGCGCAGCGTCATCGAAAGTCGTCCCAAGGGTGCACTGTCTGCGGTGGCTGAAAAAATCGAATACTGGACCCAAGAGGGCCATAAAACTTTGTATTTGGTGGTTTCGTTTTTACCGGTGGCCAATGCCCAAGGCGACGGTGTCGTAGAGCGCGCCATCGAGTTTTTTATGCCGGTGGGACAAAGCGGCGAGTCTCAGCAATGGGTGACTTCGAGCATGCGCTTGCTGTCCTTGGCTGCTCGCGGCGGCTTTTTGGAGCGGGCCCTCAGCGATATGCGCAAGGTGGCTTGGGACCGAGGCCCCGTTCGTTTGGGTACCTTTGAAAAACCCGGTGGAGCACAGGTCCCGCTGTGGCATGACTCGGAAGTGGCCGCGATTGCCTATGCCATTCAAAATATCATGGCAAAAAAAGCAGTGTCTCCCCACCATCACATGCCGCATGCGGACCCAACCAATCACTACGGAACAACTGCCCCGCCCCCACCTTCTGCCTTGGGCGGAAAAAAATGTGCAGAATGTGGCGCACACGCCATGATTCGCAAAGATGGTTGTGATTACTGTACCCAATGCGGCTATATAGGAACCTGCGGATAATGCCCGACGAAATTGGCCCAGAACTCATCTCGCTCTCCACGGAACTCATCCACAGCCGGCAAACCACGCTGCCTAAGCGCTTGCTTGCGCCGGGGCCTTCAGAAAAAGAGCTTCAAGCGATTTTGGGAGCGGCGGCCAGTGCTCCCGACCACGGTCAGTTGTTGCCTTGGCGCTTTATCTTGGTTGCTGAGACTGCCCGAGCCCGCCTAGCTGATGTTTTTGGAGCCGCCTTGTTAGCGCGTGATCCCCTTGCCATGCCTGAGCAGGTGTCACAAGCCCAAGAAAAAGCCTTTAGAGCGCCCTGTTTGCTCTTGGCTGTGGTCGACGAATTCAAAGGCGACCCCGCGATTGACCTGTCAGAGCGCATCATTTCAACTGGATGCGCCGTACAAAACATGCTTCTCATGGCCCATGCCTATGGATTTGGCTCAGGCCTTACTAGCGGCAAAGCGCTTAAATCAAATCTGCTGCGCCAATTGTTTTCTCTTCAAACCGCCGAACACGCGCTTTGCTTTATCAGCTTAGGAAGCGTACAAAACCAAAGGCCGATTCGGGTTCGGCCCAAGGTAACGGATTACCTCACTGTTCTTCAATAAAGGTAGGATCAGACCATGCTAAAAAAATTACCTCTATTCGCTGGGCTTTTGACGGCCATTGCGAGCTGGGCCAGCGATGCCCCGCCCACTATTTCTGCGCAGCAACTGCCCCCGCCCTTGATGGCGCTGTATGCCAAAGAAAAGCCAGATTTGGGTCGCTACGGACACTGCTCCGCCGCCTTTGACAGCCGAACCGACGGCATGAAAATGGCAATCAGCTGCTCTATTTACGTGCGACTCTCCGCCCAAGGTGAGCGCCTGTCTTTAAAACTGTGCGGCGAACGGGCGGAGTTGCTCAAAATCAAATCGCCTTGCATGCTCATCGTTGATCCGTGATCCGTGATCCGTGATCCTTGGCCCTTGATATTTCTTTCTTAATCCAGTGGCGTTGGAGGGGAAAGTCCAGCGCAGCATAATTGGGGCATGTCTAATGAAGCCTTTTCTCCTGCCTTAGCCCATCGCCCACACGGCGTTGTCCGACTAGATCACTTGGGCGTTGTCAAAATCACCGGTGAAGACAATGCCAAATTTCTTCAAGGCCAGCTCACCCAAGACTTTGCGCTGTTGGGTCTGAACGAGGCCCGATTGACTGCTTTTTGTAACGCCAAGGGCCGCATGCAAGCCAGTTTCATTGGCTTTAAATACACCAACGGGGATCACACGGATATTCTCTTAATTTGTAGCAAAGACCTGTTGGCCGCTACGATGAAACGGTTGTCGATGTTTGTGATGCGAGCCAAAGCTGTTTTGACAGATGCCAGCGCCGAGTTTGCGGCCTATGGTTTGCTTGGAAACCCCAATTCAACTTCTGCAGCACAGGCTTTGTCTCCATGGTCCAAAACAGATGTGGGAAGTGTGAGTATTGTTGGGCTTTATCCCGCCCAAGGCGTAGCGCGTCAAATGTGGGTTGGGCCCGCTACTGCGTTGCCCCCGCAAGGCGATGCCATCGACCTCGATGCCTGGTTGCTCAGTGAAGTTCAAAGCGGAGTCGCGACCCTGAGCACCCCGATTTTTGAAGCCTTGGTTCCGCAAATGCTCAACTATGAGTCTGTGGGGGGCGTCAATTTCAAAAAAGGGTGCTACCCCGGGCAAGAAGTCGTGGCCCGCAGCCAGTTCCGTGGGACTTTAAAGAGACGCGCTTTCATTCTCACTTGTAGCCAAGCCATGGCAGCTGGGAATTTGATCTACTCCAGTCTAGACAAAGAGCAAGAATGTGGACTCGTTGTCCAAGCGGCCAAAGACGCGAACGGGCTCTGGTGGGCTATCGGATCCATGCAAATTCAAGCAGCCAGTGAAGGGCAGTTGACATTGGCTTCGCCTACAGGGGCTGCGCTGACGCTTCACCCCCTGCCCTATCCGCTTCTAGAGGATATTTAAGTCGTTTGACTGACGTTAAATAAACAGCATAAAGCCGTTGACGGTAGAAAAAATACCTATCAGGCCAAGCCCACAAGGAATCCAAAACAAAACATGGACTCCCGTCAAAATGGCCACCGAGGTCAACACAATGGCAATCTGCAACAAAGCCTCGGCGTAGTCAAACCAAGGGTCGCGTTGCAGCGCAATGTCACGCGCTTGCTCATGCGATTTGGCCTTGGCCATGAGTTCCTTTTTGCCATCCCCAGTTTCAGGTTCAGACTCATAGCGCTCAATATTCTTTTGGTAGTCGCCTAATTTTTTCTCAAGAACGGCTTTTGCAGCTGGGGTATTTTTATCTTGGGCTAACTGAACCTGGATTTGATCTGCTGCAATTTTGTAGTTCGTCTGGCGAATACTTTTTGCTTGATAAAAGGCGTAGGCATTTGCGGCCAAAATATTTTCAGCCATGCTGTCTTTACCGGCATTGCTTCCGCCCAGACTGGCAATAGCCAAGCACATAGCCAACATAGATACCAACATGGCGCAGCGAGCGCGGAACGGATCTTTCGTATCTTCAGGCAAGTCGGTTTCAGGAATATCGCTCATGTGTTTTTCTCCTCCAAAGCTTTCAATTTTTTAGCATCACTAATGTGCTTTTCTTCTTCCATCTGATGAAGGATGGCGTTAACTTGGTCTTCAGACATTCCAAATTTGGCTTGCATGACTTTAAGTTTGGCCTGCTCTTCTTCAGTAACCACACCATCAGCCAAAACGGCACGAACTTCCATTTCATACAACGCATGTCTACGCTCGACTTGTGCGGTGTAAGCGGTTGCAACCACACCCGTCAAAATAGCAGCCAAAGCAATCGACAGAATTTGAGTCAATATGACGAGAACTGTACCTAAGAACGTGACTGGATCCACATTGCCCCATCCAGAAATGATGGTAAGAATGAACCAATGCATAGCTGCGGGAATGGAGGGGAAGACCTCGGGCTGATCATGTCCTTCAATAATATAAATCAGGGAAGAAAAAAGAAGGCAACTGATAAACAGTAAAAAGATAGCCGAAGAAAACGAATCTTTTTCAGCCTTAACCGCAGCCACCATGTCTTCAAATGCGCTGTTGTAGCGTGATAACTTGAAGATTCGCATCAGGCGGAACATTCGCAAAACCCGCAAATCAGCACCGGGAAATACGAGTTGCAAGTAAAACGGCACCGTACTTACAAAATCAATGATTCCGTAAAAACTAAAAAGGTACTCTTTACGCCCTTCCCATTGAGTGCCTTTTTCAACCAGGTACTTTTCACCATAGGACCATACGCGTAAAACAAACTCCACTGAAAAAACCAGCACGCTAAAAACGTCAAACGCATGAAATTCGGCTTCAAAACTCTCGTGAATATGCGGTACGGATTCCAAAATAATGCCCACTACATTGGCAACCACGAGCAGTGCCACAAAAATCTCTACGAAATGACTGTACTTATCAGGAACCGTACCGTCCATGATTTCATAGGCACGGTGCTTGATACGGCGGTAGGCTGACCGGTTGTCGGTGATGCTTGTCATGTCAGGCCTAATGCTTGGCGGTTGATTTATTTTTTGCACTCAGCATCATGGCTTCTACCTGCTGGTCGCTGAGTCGGTAGTGCGCTTGCAAACGCTTCAAGGTTTCTTGCTCATCGTCAGACACATGGCCGTCCGAGAATACAGCCCGCAACTGCGCTTCAAAAGCAGCTTTCTTACGCGCGACCTGATTGGAAAATGCCGAGGCCACAATACCCGTCATGATCGCAGCCATACAAACGCCCAAAAAGCCAGTAATAAGCGCAATCGCTTCACCCGCTTTGGTCGTGGCATCTACGTTTCCATATCCCGAAGTAATGGTCACGATAGCCCAGTAAATCGAGTGCGGAATCGTTCCGAATAGCTCGGGCTGTGCGTGTCCTTCTGCGAAGTGCATTAAGGAAGCAGACACGATGGTTGCAATCGTTAATAGGAAAACGGCTGAGCCAAAAGCTTGGCGCTCTGAGTGAATCGCATGAAACAAATCTTGTAACGCCGTGTTGTACTTGGAAAGCTTCAAAATTCGAAGCAAACGCAATACCCACAAAATACGCAAATCCAAAGCAGGGAAGAACATGTGCAAGTAATGCGGCATCGTGGCAAAAAAGTCGATCAAACCAAAGGGGCTAAAAATGTACTGAAGTCTCCCCTTCCAACTGCCGCCATTTTCGTGATCGTACTTCGCACCTAATGACCACACCCTGGAAATATATTCTGCAGTGAAGAACATCACGCTCCAGAACTCGAGCTCGTGAAAGAAGTCTTTGTAAACCGCGTGAATTTCGGGGACAGAATCCAAAATCACCGCAGTACAGTTGACTAAAACCACGAAGGTAATAACCAACTCTACGTAATGACTCGCCCTGTGTTTGGGAGATCCGTCCAAGATCTCCATCAGAGTCGTTTTAACAGTAGAAATCATCGACAAAAATTCTCAAAAATAGGGTTCTCATCATGCCTTCAAAGCGTGACATCAGGATTACGATGGCGTTATCGATTTAAGCCCTACCCTGAATTTTTTTCCACAACTCGAACTCAGACGCTGAGAGGCGCTCACCTTGGCGAGCGGCGTCATCAAACTTAGATACATCGGTGTGAACGCCTAGTTGTCGAATTTGCCCCAGCAGCACTTTAAAGTGCTCCACCGCGAGCGGTGGATTCTCCGCAATTTTATGGATGGGTAAGGGGTTGCGTTCCTCAAGCTCGTGCTCTTTGATGACCACATCCACCAAAGCGATGATTTCTTCATTGGTTAAATGCAGACGATCTGCCTCAGAGCGGATGTAAGCAGCCTCAGTTTCACTGATATGGCCATCCTTGAGAACATGAAAGATATTGGCTTTGAGCGCATCGCGTTCTTTGACGAGTTCATCGCTAAATGACGATGCCAGCAAGGCAGCAGGAATCGCAAAAATACCAATACCCATCAGGGACAAAACAATGGTCAGTGCTCGGCCAATCGGTGTAACTGGAGAAATATCTCCATAACCTACAGAAGCCAAAGTAATCACCGCCCAATAAATGGAGGTGGGAATGTTCTCAAACTTTTCTGGCTGGGCTTCGTACTCAAACAGATATCCTAAGCTGGCCATCAGAATCACGAGTAATACCATGATGAAAGCGGCAGCACTTAAGACGGGCCATTCACGGGCAACGACCTTAAAGAGAATCGCAGTTGAGTCATTGCCACGCGTTAGTTTGAGCAATCGCGCTAATCGGAATACCCGCAAGAACCGCAAATCTAACAGGTGATGGAGGAATACTTCAAGGTAGAAAGGCAGAACTGCTAAGAAATCGATCATCGTTGAAGGTGACTTGGCTTGCTTAAATCGGCCCATGAAAGCGCCCTTAAAACCCGGTTCTTCTACGCACGAATAAATCCGCATCCAATATTCAACCGTAAAAATAGCCACCGCAACCGCATCCAAAATGACAAATTGCAGATGCAAGACGTAGTGAATGCTTTTCACCGACTCCAACACCACGGCCAAAACGGACAATAAAACCCAAACGGCGATAAACACATCAAAAATATTTTGCATGGTTCCGCCGTACTCGCTGGGGAAGACCAACGCATGGATTTTTTGACGGAATGTACGGTCTTTGTTAAGCGCTTTGAATTCCGCAAGGGCCGGGATCAAAACACGAAACAACTTTAAGATTCGCAGCAAACGAAGGAATCGCAATACCCGCAGATCAATCGGAATGAAGGCCTTGAGGTAAAAAGGAGCAACAGCCAAAAAGTCAATAATGGCAAATGGGCTGGAGATAAAACCCCAACGCGCATTTTTGCGGGTCTTAAACTCTTCATCCTCGGGGGCTAGGTACAAGCGCAAGACATATTCAACGGTGAATACAGCGACAGAGAAAATGTCAAAAAATTCAAACCAATGTTTGTAAGGCTCAAAAACTGCAGGAACGTGTTCGAACATCAATGAGAACAAGTTGGCCACAATCAAAATGCCAACCCATTTGTCTAAGTCCTTTTGAAAGTTTCCCGGAATATGGGGGTCAAGTAGCCACGAGTACAACCATTTGCGCAGTGGCAAATCATGCGAAATAATGGCTTCCTCCTCCTGCTTGAGGATCGTATTTAGATTGAGGTCTTTGAGAAAATTGTCGTGTTTGGTGTCCATGATTGACCTCAAAAATCAAATTCAGAAATTTTGATGGCATAGCCACCTTTGTCACACACTGACATTCGAAGCTGCAGCTTGGTGTCAATGGGCGTTGCATCGGTAATAGGCGAAATCACCAGCGGATTGGCTGATCCGGGCGGTGTGGCTACTAAATTTTCAATCATGAAAGCTCCCATGACGGTCCGGTCGGAAGGGATACATTGTGGGATGAGCTTGGGGGGGGCATTAAAAAATGGATTCACCAGTTCTTTGATCTCGGATTTGGCCATGAGGTATGCAAAGCAAGGCCCCCAAGTTCCCGACACAGGGTCTCCTGGTTTTACATCAGCTGCAGGCTTTACGCCGCCTTTACAGGCCTCGTGTGGAGTGTCAGGATCAAAACGCTTCAACCCTGTTTCAGTGAGCCAGGAAACCAATGCTTCCCCATTACTTTTAGAGGTCTCCGTTTTTACGGCTTCTTTGTAATTAATAACCCCTAGCCAAATGACAGCAAAGATGACTACGACCAAAAAAGCCATGAAGATGTAGTCTGACCCAGTGGGGCCTAGTTTCTGTGGCTGATGAACGGGATCTTGAGTTGTCGTCATATGCGCTTGCCCTTCAAAGTAGCCACAAAAAAATAATGGACTTATCCTATCTCAAAATTTGATTTGTTTGACAGCTAAAGCAAGAGTTCTGTGGCTTCTTAGGCACTTTTAACAGTTTTCACACTTTTTCGGAGCGCTGCTTCCCAGGCAATTTGACTCCACCGCAATGCTTGCTCACTTTCATCAAAGACAGAATCTGGGGCGGACCAATACGATAGCTGAACAGGTTTTCCCCGCTGGGTGTAGGTAAAAGGCTCCGATCCAGCTAGTTTGAATTGCTGCAAATTGTGCGTGTCCGTTTTCAAATACAAACGACCAGAGAAGTACAAACCAAACATCAGTCCTTCGTGGTAAATCCCCCACCCTCCAAACATCCTGCGGGTTGCAATGGGCCCAAATACCTCAAAAACTGTGTGAAGAAAGTCGACCGATTCTGATGTCGTGATAGTCGTTTTACGCTTCATACGTGATTAACACCACATCAGCCGCTTCGCAGCGCAAGGGTATGAGCGCTTGGTACGCAGCGGATGCATGCCAAAACTCCGACTGTTCGAGCGACGGAAAACGAACCACTACGATTTCAGGGTGGGCGCATTGACCAAACAACGCTTTGATTTGGCTGCCTCTAAATACCAACTCGCCTGCCCATGGCGTTAGGGTTGCCAAAACTTGGCTGCGGTATTCAACCCATTTGTCTTGGTCTTTGATGGTCATTTGACCTACCACATACGCATGTGTCATAAGAAAGTCTCACAGTGGGAAAACATCAGGCAAGGTGGGGTTGGCTAACCAAACCGATAACTCATCCGCCATTTGCTTACTTGCGCCAACGGCCGCATTCCACACTTTAACGCGGCCATCTAAGTCTGAGCCATACGTAACAAAGTCGGACCGATCGGGTAGCTTTGCGTTAGGCAGGGTTTTGACCCACTCGGGTCGGGGGGCTAATACGATGGTGTTGTCTAAAAATGCGGAAGACTTATGCCGCCATGGCAACGCTTTGTCTAACCAACCAGGAACCACGGCTTTTTGAAAGTGCGGATAGAGAACGAGTGGGCTGTGTGCCAGCCCGTTGCAGTTCAGGTGCAGGCGGTAGTCTGTGATGCCACCGTCCCAGTAGGCGCCCTGCGGTGCATCAGGAATGTCATGCACTGCTTGCAGCACAAAGGGAATAGAACAACTGGCTTGTAGCGCAGCCATGAAGTTGCGCTCGCTCAACCCCAACTGTTGGGTAGGAAAATCGTTGAAGTCAAATGGGAGATTGCCACGGCTTGAAACAACCACGCGCCCAGGCCAAGCCCTA
>QYPA01000105.1 GCA_007279715.1 Comamonadaceae bacterium
GCCTACCGCTTCTCTGCGGAAGACTCCATCTACCTGAGCCCACTGGCAACTGGCCGAGGCTGGGGACGCCTTCTACTCGCTGAATTGATGAGCCAAGCTGAACGCGCTGGGGTACGTAAATTAATCGCTGTGATTGGCGACTCTGATAACGCGGGGTCAATTGGCGTACATCGCGCTTTAGGCTTTACCTCGGTGGGAGTTCTTGCCGATTGCGGTTGGAAGTTTGATCGCTGGCTTGACGTTGTACTCATGGAGCGTGCTATTGGCCAAGGCAGTCGCACGGCTGCGTCACAAGCGTCACAATGAGCGCTATGAAAAATAAAACAATCGCGGTTTGGCTTACTCTCTTAACAGGCCCCTTAGGATTACAACGGGTCTATCTCACAGGACGCTTTGACGCGTGGAGTTGGCTTGCCCTGGGGCCCAGTGCGTTAGGAGCTTACGGCGTTGTGCGCGCGAGAACGATCGGATTAGACGACCACCTCAGCTGGTTTTTGATTCCGTTCTTGGGTTTTTGTATTGCTGCCTGCGCACTCGCTGCGATTGTTTATGGTTTAACAGACGCTACGCGCTGGAATCAAAAATTCAATCCTTTGGCTGATGAGGCAGATGAGGCCGGCCAAACCCATTGGCTCACCGTGATGGGGCTTGCTAGCTCCCTGTTCATAGGAACCACGGCGCTCATGGCCACCTTGGCCTTTAGCTTTCAACGCTATTTTGAAATGAGCACCTAAAAAAATAGCCTCTAGGTTTTTTTACCCAGAGGCTATTAATGAGTCAGGCAACTGCCTGCTTAGGCCGTCACGCCCTTAGCGATATCCACATACTCGTCAATCTGGTTGAAGTTCAAGTATTTGTAGATCGCCGCGCCGTCTTTGTTTACCACCCCCATGGCTTCGTGGTACTCGGCCACTGTGGGGATGTGGCCTAGCTTGGAGGCGATCGCTGCCAACTCGGCTGAGGCCAGATACACATTGGTGTTCTTGCCCAGGCGGTTAGGGAAGTTTCGGGTCGAAGTGGACACCACCGTGGCTCCCTCGCGCACTTGGGCTTGGTTGCCCATGCACAGCGAACATCCCGGCATTTCGGTTCGCACACCGGCAGCGCCGAAGTTGGCGTAGTGGCCTTCTTTAATAAGCTCGCTCTCATCCATTTTTGTGGGCGGTGCGACCCAGAGTTTGACGGGAATATCACGGCTGCCGCCAAGCAATTTAGCCGCAGCGCGGAAGTGGCCGATGTTGGTCATGCAAGAACCAATAAACGCTTCGTCGATCTTGGTGCCAGCCACCTGAGACAGAAACTTGGCGTCATCGGGGTCGTTGGGGCAGCAAAGAATGGGCTCTTTGATATCGGCCAAATCAATGTCGATGACGTGGGCGTATTCGGCATCTTTGTCGGCTTCTAAAAGGTGAGGCGCAGCCAACCAGGCTTCTACTTTTTCGATACGACGCGCTAAGGTGCGTGCGTCAGCGTAGCCATCGGCAATCATGTTCTTCATCAGAACCACGTTCGACTTCAGGTATTCCTCGACTGGCTCTTTGTTGAGCTTGATCGTGCATCCGGCAGCAGAGCGCTCAGCAGACGCGTCAGACAATTCAAACGCTTGTTCAACCTTGAGATTGGGCAAGCCTTCGATTTCCAGAATACGGCCAGAAAATTCGTTGATCTTGCCAGCCTTGGCCACGGTCAACAAACCTTTCTTAATCGCATACAAGGGAATCGCATGGACCAAGTCGCGCAATGTCACGCCAGGTTGCATCTCGCCTTTGAAGCGCACCAAAATAGATTCGGGCATGTCTAAAGGCATCACACCTGTAGCCGCACCGAACGCCACCAAGCCAGAGCCGGCGGGGAAGCTGATACCGATAGGGAAACGCGTGTGTGAGTCGCCGCCCGTACCGACGGTGTCAGGCAACAACAAACGGTTCAGCCAAGAGTGAATCACACCGTCGCCGGGACGCAATGCGACGCCGCCACGGTTGCTGATGAACGCTGGTAATTCGCGATGGGTCTTCACGTCCACCGACTTGGGGTAAGCGGCGGTGTGGCAGAACGATTGCATGACCATGTCAGCGGAGAAGCCGAGGCATGCCAAGTCTTTCAACTCGTCGCGGGTCATCGGGCCGGTGGTGTCTTGTGAGCCCACGGTGGTCATCTTGGGTTCACAGTACGTGCCGGGGCGAACGCCTTGGCCTTCTGGCAAACCGACCGCGCGACCGACCATTTTTTGAGCCAACGTGAAACCCGCTTTGGTTGCGGTCGGCGTGGAAGGTAAACGGAATAAGGTCGATGCGGGCAAGCCCAAGAACTCACGGGCCTTGGCAGTCAAGCTTCGACCGATAATCAAGTTGATACGGCCACCAGCGCGCACTTCGTCAAACAACACATCGCTTTTGAGTTTGAATTCAGTCAACACCTCTGGTCCATTTGCGCCGTTCTTCACAATCTTGCCCTCATAGGGCAGGATATCGATGACGTCGCCCATTTCCAACTTGGTCACGTCGACTTCAATCGGCAATGCGCCAGAGTCTTCTTGGGTGTTAAAGAAGATAGGGGCAATCTTGCCGCCTAAAGTTACGCCGCCGAAACGCTTGTTAGGAACAAACGGGATGTCTTGGCCTGTGGCCCAGATCACACTGTTAGTGGCCGACTTACGGCTTGAACCGGTCCCGACCACGTCGCCCACATAGGCCACCAAATGGCCTTTTTTCTTCAGGTCTTCAACGAACTGCATGGGGCCGCGCTTGCCGTCTTCTTCCGGCTTGAACGCTGCGCCTTCGCGGGTGTTTTTCAACATCGCAAGGTAGTGCAAAGGAATGTCGGGGCGGCTCCAAGCGTCAGGCGCTGGAGACAAGTCATCGGTGTTGGTTTCACCCGGCACCTTGAAAACGGTAACCGTGATTTTTTTCTCAACCTCAGGACGGGTGGTAAACCATTCGCCGTCAGCCCAGCTTTGCATCACTTCTTTGGCCTTGGCGTTACCGGCCTTGGCTTTGTCGGAAACGTCATTAAAGAAGTCGAACATCAACAACGTTTTCTTCAACGCTGCAGCGGCCACGCCAGCCACTTCAGCATCGTCGAGCAATTCAATCAAGGGGTGAACGTTGTAGCCGCCCACCATGGTGCCGAGCAATTCAGTGGCTTTGGATTTAGAGACCAAACCTACTTTGATTTCGCCGTGTGCTACAGCCGCCAAGAAGGAGGCTTTGACTTTCGCCGCATCGTCCACACCGGGTGGGATGCGGTGGGTCAACATATCCATTAAAAATGCATCTTCTCCCGCAGGAGGCGTCTTGATGAGCTCAATCAGCTCAGCGGTTTGTTTGGAATCCAAAGGCAGGGGTGGGATTCCCAATGCCGCGCGTTCAGCAACATGATCTCGGTAGGCTTTCAACATATGTATCTCCTCATCAATGACTAAAAAAGTGGCGAATTTCGTTGGGAACGGCAACCCCAGTGTGTTGCGCACGTTCTAACAACTGCCAAAAATAACGGTAACTTGCGCGGTCATGCAACGTCCCGTCGATGGCGATAGGGGCCCACGCTTGAGCGTTGGCTTTTTCTAAAATACGGGCGGCCAAATCAACCTCAGAGGGGTCGGGTGCAAAGGCCCGAAGAATCGGTCGGATTTGGTCTGGGTGAATACTCCACATGCGGGTGAATCCCAAAGCGGTAGCAGCGACACGCGCTGCCGTCTCTAAAGCCACGGTATCACGCAGCTCGGTGACCACACAATGCGAAGGTACTTTTCCGTGGGAATGGCAAGCGCTGGCGATTTCTAACTTTGCCCGTAGGACCAAAGGGTGGTGAAACTGATCTAGGGTGTTTTTGTCCGCAATGGCACGCAAGCCCATGGCCGAAGCCGGAATGGCGCCCGCATGGGCCGAGACAAAATCCATGAGCCCAAAACTCAACGATTGAACCCGGGGATGGGCGGCAATCGCAAAAGCGTGGTGCACAGCCGCCGGGGATTCGATCAAAACATGCAAGGGCAAAGTCACCGATCCGGAATGCGTATCGATCACTTTAAGCGCAGTTTCCACATCGCTGAGTGACTCCACCTTAGGAACCATGATGTAGCTCAGCTTGGCTGCGCAAGCGCCGACAACGATAGTGACATCATCTGCAAACGCAGAATGGTTCACTGGATGAAACCTCACGCCTCGGCGCAAAAGGCGTGTGTTTGAAGAATTTTGCTGCCGTGGAGTCGACTGAATTAGCAACTCAGAAACCAAGTGCGCTTGTTCTATTTCACCGCCCACAGGTGCGCCATCTTCGCAATCTAAAGTGACGTCGAAAACGCAAGCCCCAAATTCCTCAGCCATTTCCGCTTGCAACTGCAAACTCTTGCGCATACGGGCTTCAACGCCGCTGTAATGATCACAAACCGGCAAAGCACCCGCTTGCGCTTGAGCGCCAAGGAGGATTTCGCGGGGATGGGGCATCGCGGCGGGTTACGAATTACAGCAAATGGGCGACGCCCGCTTGCTCGTCTTGCAACTCTTTGAGTGTTTTGTTGATGCACTCTTGGCTGAATGCGTCGATAGGCAAGTCTTGGACCACCTTATATTCACCGGCTTCACAAGTGACCGCAAAGCCAAACATGGTGTCTTTAGGAATGCCGTATTGGCCGTCCGATGCAACACCCATAGTCACCCATTTGCCGTTGGTGCCTAAAGCCCAATCGCGCATATGGTCAATCGCTGCATTAGCCGCAGACGCGGCAGACGACACACCGCGGGCGGCGATGATGGCCGCGCCACGCTTACCAACGGTTGGCAAAAAGGTGTTGGCGTTCCACTCTTGGTCGTTGATCATGTCTTTCACGCTGGCGCCTTTGATCTTGGCGAAACGGTAATCGGCATACATCGTTGGAGAGTGGTTGCCCCACACCGTTAATTTTTCGATATCAGCCACGGCTTTACCCGTTTTTTCAGCAATTTGGCTCAGCGCACGGTTATGGTCTAAGCGCAGCATGGCGGTGAAGTTTTTACGTGGCAAGTCAGGCGCACTCTTCATGGCGATGTACGCATTGGTGTTGGCGGGATTGCCGACCACGAGCACTTTGACATTGCGCCCGGCAACGGCATTCAGGGCCTTGCCTTGGGCTGTGAAAATCTCCGCATTGACAGCGAGCAACTCAGCGCGCTCCATCCCCGGGCCGCGAGGGCGAGAGCCGATCAACAAAGCGTAGTCAATGTCTTTGAATGCAGTCATCGGATCGCTGTGCGCTTCCATACCCGCGAGCAAGGGGAAAGCGCAGTCTTGCAGTTCCATCATCACGCCTTGCAGGGCTTGTTGGGCCTTTTCAACAGGAACTTCCAACAAACTCAACACGATGGGCTGGTCTTTTCCAAGCATCTCACCAGAGGCGATTCGAAACAAAATGGCGTATCCGATTTGACCTGCTGCGCCAGTAACGGCAACGCGAACGGGCTTCTTTGTCATAAAAAACTCCTGGAAGTATGGTTAAAGTGGTGAATGGTAGGGCCGCTTGATACACAATTTAGGCCTGTAGGATGGGTTAGAGTTTACCCTGAGTTCTTCGCCAAAGTCAACCTGTCTTATGTCTTATATAAGATATGATTGGCCCTTAATTTGAGTCTGACTTGAACCTTACTTTTCGCTGCATTTTTTTATGCCCACTGCGCCCATTTCAAACAGTTCCCTCTTGAGCCAACCGCTTGACTCAGAGACGGAAAGTCACGTTGAAATAACGCCAGTCGCAGCCACTCCATCTTTTAGCCCGCTGTACCAACAAATCAAAGTACTTTTGCTACAAAGCTTGCAGTCCGGCGAATGGAAATCAGGCGCTGCCATACCCAGCGAGCAAGATTTAGCATTGCGCTTCAAAGTAAGCCAAGGAACCGTCAGGAAAGCCATCGACGAGCTCGCTACTGAGAATTTACTGGTGCGTAGGCAAGGCAAAGGGACTTTCGTGGCCACCCACGCGGAACACCATGTGCAATACCGCTTTCTCAAGCTGTTCCCCGACAACGGCGACCCCAACAGCGAAGGCCCCGCCCAGCGAAGAATCATTGACTGCAAGCGCTCCCGCGCTACCGCAGACATCGCAAAAGGACTGGATTTGCGCAATAGCGAACCCGTTTTGCAAGTTCGCCGCGTCCTCTCCTTTGCGTCTAAACCCACCATTTTGGAAGACCTGTGGCTTCCTGCTGCGCCCTTCAAGGGCCTTACGGCCGAACGACTTGGCAACTACGATGGTCCGATGTACGCCTTGTTTGAAACTGAGTTTGGCGTACGCATGGTGCGAGCCGAAGAAAAAATACGCGCCGTGCTGCCTGATGCTGAACAGGCAGAGTTACTTGGTGTCTCTCCAACCGCTCCATTGTTGAGCGTTGAACGCATTGCCTATACCTACAACGACGTCCCCATGGAAATGCGCCGTGGGCTTTACCTGACGGATACCCATTACTACCGCAATGAACTCAATTAATTCTGACCCAAGTCCAAGGCTAAGTTGCAAGGCCACTGTCAGATTGGTGCAGTGCAATAGAATTTACCCTGCTTGAATACAAAGTTACAAGTCAGTTACCTCATAGAAAGTCTTTGCCCATGTCTTCGACCCTGCCTCCATCTCGCCCTAAACGGCCTGAATTTCGAAATATCAATGCACTGACCGACTTACCTAGCTACCGTTTACCAGTAGCAGGAATCGTTTCTATCTTGCACCGCGTCAGCGGCGCGCTGATGTTTTTATTGATGCCCTTCATCATTTGGATGTTTGACACGTCTATTTCGTCCGAAATCTCTTTCGCTAAATTCAGCAGCGCCTTCAATGTGGGCTTGGGGTTTGTTCCTGGTTGGTTCATGAAGCTCATCGCGCTGGCGCTGATTTGGGCTTTTTTACACCACCTGATTGCGGGTTTGCGCCACCTCTGGATGGATATGCGCCACGCGGTGAGTAAAGAATTCGGGAAATCTTCGGCCATTTTTACGCTCACTGTGAGTGTGGGACTGACCCTGGTTTTGGGCGCCAAATTGTTTGGTTTGTATTGAACCAGCCCAGTCACCCCCTTACTTCAAAAAATAATATATCCAAAGGATCAACGCCATGGCAGTAAATTACGGGTCTAAACGCATCGTTGTTGGCGCACATTACGGGCTGCGCGACTGGCTCGCACAACGGGTCACCGCCGCATTGATGGCGGTTTTTACCCTCATTCTTTTAGCCCATCTTATTTTCTCTAAAGGCCCCATTGGTTACGACCTGTGGGCCGGAATTTTTACGACCCAGTGGATGAAGGCTTTGACCTTTGTCGTCATCATCGCCCTGCTCTACCACGTCTGGGTGGGGATGCGTGATATCTGGATGGACTACATCAAACCCGTGGGAACACGCCTCACGCTTCAAGTCTTTTCCATTATTTGGCTCGTTGGATGCGCCGGATGGTCTATCCAGGTTTTGTGGCGCGTTTAAGCGTCTCCTTATACAGGCACTCAATTCATGTCTTACTCAGTATCCAAACGTAAATTCGACGTCGTCATCGTAGGCGCTGGCGGCTCTGGAATGCGCGCTTCTTTGCAACTGGCTCGCGCAGGCCTTAATGTGGCTGTTTTGTCTAAAGTTTTCCCCACCCGTTCGCACACGGTGGCTGCCCAAGGCGGCATTGGTGCTTCATTGGGAAACATGAATGAAGACAATTGGCATTACCATTTTTATGACACCGTTAAAGGTTCCGACTGGCTCGGCGACCAAGACGCGATTGAGTTCATGTGCCGTGAAGCGCCCAAGGTGGTTTACGACCTTGAGCACATGGGCATGCCTTTCGATCGCAACCCTGACGGCACGATTTACCAGCGCCCTTTTGGCGGTCACACCGCCAACTACGGCGAAAAAGCCGTTGAACGCGCTTGCGCAGCATCTGACCGCACCGGCCACGCCATGCTGCACACGCTCTACCAACAAAACGTTCAAGCCAAAACCAGTTTCTTTGTCGAGTGGTTGGCCATGGATTTGGTGCGCGATGCCGATGGCGATGTGGTCGGAGTCACCGCCATTGAAATGGAAACGGGCGACGTTCACATTTTGGAAGCCAAAACCACCTTGCTCGCAACCGGTGGCGCTGGCCGCATCTTTGCCGCCTCAACCAACGCCTTCATCAACACAGGCGATGGCTTGGGTATGGCAGCTCGCGCTGGTATTCCTTTGGAAGACATGGAGTTTTGGCAATTTCACCCCACAGGGGTTGCGGGCGCGGGCGTCTTGCTCACTGAAGGCTGCCGTGGCGAAGGCGCTATTTTGCGCAATTCCAACGGTGAGCGCTTCATGGAGCGCTACGCTCCTGCCTACAAAGATTTGGCACCGCGCGATTACGTGTCGCGCTGCATGGACCAAGAGATCAAAGAAGGCCGAGGCTGTGGTCCCAACAAAGACTACATCAACCTCGATATGACCCACCTCGGGGCTGACACAATCATGAAACGGCTGCCTTCGGTGCTGGAAATTGGCCATAACTTTGCCAATGTGGACATCACCAAAGAGCCTATCCCGGTGGTTCCAACGATCCACTACCAAATGGGCGGTATTCCCACCAACATCAACGGCCAAGTCGTGATTCAAGACGCCAACAACAAGAGCCAGGTCATCAACGGCTTGTACGCCGTAGGCGAATGCTCCTGCGTCAGCGTTCACGGAGCCAACCGACTCGGTACCAATTCATTGTTGGACTTGCTGGTCTTTGGCCGCGCTGCGGGTAACCACATTGTTGAATTCAACAAAACCAGCAAAGACCACAAAGCATTGCCAGCGGATGCCGCTGATGCAACCTTAGCGCGACTGGCGCGTCTTGACAATAGCACCGAGGGCGAATATGCCCAAGATGTTTCCAACGACATTCGGGCTGCAATGCAGCAATACGCTGGAGTGTTCAGAACCCAAGCGTCGATGGACGAAGGCGTCACAAAAATTGCTGCTTTGCGTGAGCGCGTTAAAAACATCGGGCTCAAAGACAAATCGAAAGTCTTTAATACAGCGCGTATTGAAGCCTTAGAAGTTGAAAACTTGATTGAAGCGGCCCAGGCCACCATCGTCTCTGCAGCAGCCCGCCGTGAAAGCCGCGGCGCGCATACCGTCGACGACTATGGCGATACGCCTGCCCACCCCAACGGACGCAACGACACCGATTGGCACAAACACACCCTTTGGCACAGCGCTAGCAACAGCCTGACATACAAACCCGTGCAGATGAAGCCTTTAACGGTTGAGAGCATCGAGCTCAAAACCCGAACCTTCTAACCAGAATTAAGCGAGAACACACCATGTCCATGCGCACTTTTTCGATCTACCGCTACGATCCTGACAAGGATGCAAAACCGTATTTGCAAACCATCGAGGTCGAACTCGATGGAACCGAGCGCATGCTGCTTGACGCACTCATGAAGCTCAAGGCCGTTGATCCCAGCATTACTTTTCGGCGCTCGTGCCGCGAAGGCGTTTGTGGTTCAGACGCGATGAACATCAACGGCAAAAATGGTTTGGCTTGTTTGACCAATATGCGTACCCTACCGGGAACGATTGTTCTCAAGCCCCTGCCTGGCCTGCCTGTGGTACGCGACCTGATCGTCGATATGACGCAGTTTTTCAAGCAATACAACTCCATCAAACCGTATTTGATTAACGATAACGTTCCGCCCGAGAAAGAACGTTTGCAAAGCCCTGAAGAGCGCGAGGAACTCAACGGCCTGTATGAATGCATTTTGTGCGCCAGCTGTTCCACGAGTTGCCCGAGTTTTTGGTGGAATCCCGATAAGTTTGTCGGCCCTGCTGGATTGCTCCAAGCCTACCGATTTATCGCTGATAGCCGCGATGAAGCGACTGCTGAGCGATTGGACAACCTGGAAGACCCTTACCGTCTTTTCCGTTGCCACACCATCATGAACTGCGTTGATGTGTGCCCCAAGGGTCTCAACCCCACCAAGGCCATCGGCAAGATCAAAGAGATGATGGTTTTACGGGCGGTGTAAGCAGTGATCCAAACTGACGCTTTAGGTGACTCAAAAATTGATGAACGCGCCTTAAGCAAATTGCGCTGGCGCTGCCGGCGTGGGTTACTTGAAAATGATTTATTTATTGAGCGATTTTTTAACCGTTTTAGTGCATCGATCACTGTTCGCCAAGCCCATGCTTTAGGCCTCTTGATGGACCTCAGTGACAACGATTTGTTAGACCTGCACTTGGCCCGGAAATCGCTAACCCAAGTTGACGCCTTGCTTGACCAAGAAGACGTCCGAGAAGTTTTAAAAATGTTGACAGAAAACCGCTGAAAGGTAAAAAATGAAATTAGCCGACAACAAAGCCACCTTGTCATTTAGTAACGGCAGCCCCAACATTGATTTGCCGGTTTACAGTGGCAACATCGGCCCTGATGTGGTGGACATTCGTAAACTCTACGCCCAGACCGGCATGTTTACCTATGACCCCGGTTTCTTGTCTACGGCTTCATGCCAGTCGGCAATTACCTATATCGATGGTGACAAAGGCGAATTGCTTTACCGTGGCTACCCTATCGAGCAGCTAGCTACAAACTGTGACTTTTTAGAAACGTGCCATTTGCTGCTTTACGGCAACCTGCCTGACGTTGCAGCCAAAGCAGACTTCACCAAGCGCGTGGCCAATCACACCATGGTCAACGAACAAATGCAGTTTTTCTTGCGTGGCTTTCGCCGTGATGCGCACCCGATGGCGATCATGACCGGGCTCGTAGGCGCCTTGTCGGCTTTCTACCATGACAGCACCGACATTAACAACCCCGAGCACCGTGAAATCTCGGCGATCCGACTGATCGCAAAAATGCCGACCCTGGTTGCGATGGCTTACAAATACAGCATTGGCCAGCCGTTCATGTATCCGAAAAATAACTTGAGCTATGCAGGCAATTTTTTACACATGATGTTTGCCACGCCCTGTGAAGACTACAAAGTCAATCCGGTGATTGAACGCGCATTGGACCGTATTTTTGTCTTGCATGCAGACCATGAGCAAAACGCTTCCACCTCTACGGTACGTTTGTGCGGTTCCTCTGGAACCAACCCCTTTGCGGCCATCGCAGCGGGTGTTGCATGTCTTTGGGGTCCAGCCCACGGCGGCGCTAACGAAGCCTGTTTGAATATGCTGGAAGAAATTCAAGCCTCAGGCGGCATATCCAAAGTCGGCGAATTCATGGAAAAAGTCAAAGACAAAAACTCTGGCGTCAAATTGATGGGCTTTGGACACCGCGTCTACAAAAACTACGACCCTCGCGCAAAAATGATGCAGGAAACCTGTGACGAAGTCCTAGCCGCCTTAGGACTTGAAAACGATCCGCTTTTCAAGTTGGCAAAAGCCTTGGAAAAAATCGCACTAGAAGACGACTACTTTGTTAGCCGTAAGCTCTACCCCAATGTTGATTTTTATTCAGGTATTGTTCAACGCGCCATTGGCATCCCCGTCAAACTCTTCACTGGTATTTTTGCTTTAGCGCGGACAGTGGGTTGGATCGCCCAGCTCAACGAAATGATCAGCGACCCTGAATACAAAATTGGCCGTCCACGTCAATTGTTCACCGGCTCCCCTCGCCGCGACGTCGTTGCTATAGCGAAACGATAAATCCATCACTGGCTATCAATGCCTCGCCATGTGTGAACTTGGCGGGGCATTTTTATTTCTGCAACGCCTAAAATAGCGAGCTGAAGGAAAAAGGAAAACCCATGGGACGCACCCTTTACGACAAGATTTGGGACGAGCATGTCGTCCACACCGAAGAAGACGGCACCAGCGTGCTTTATATCGACCGCCATTTGGTCCATGAAGTGACCAGTCCCCAAGCGTTTGAGGGCATTCGCCAAGCCGGCCGCAAAATTTGGCGCGTGAGTTCCATTGTGGCGACCGCCGACCACAATACGCCTACTACCGGTTGGGAATTAGGCTACGACGGCATCAGCGACCCCGTCAGCAAAGAACAAATCATGACGCTTGATGCCAACATGAAAGAGTTCGGCTCTGCCGCGTTCTTCCCGTTCATGTCAAAGCGCCAAGGCATCGTGCACGTCATCGGCCCTGAAAACGGCGCTACCCTGCCCGGCATGACCGTGGTCTGCGGCGACTCGCACACCTCCACCCACGGCGCGTTTGGTGCTCTGGCCCACGGCATCGGCACCTCCGAGGTCGAACACGTCATGGCCACGCAAACTTTGTTGGCTAAAAAAGCCAAGAACATGCTCATTAAAGTCGACGGTGCGTTAGCCAAAGGCGTCACTGGCAAAGACGTGGTTTTGGCCATCATCGGCAAGATAGGTACCGCCGGCGGCACGGGCTACACCATTGAGTTTGCAGGCTCAGCGATTCGTTCGCTCAGCATGGAAGGCCGCATGACGGTGTGCAACATGGCCATCGAGGGCGGCGCACGGGCTGGGCTCGTGGCAGTAGACGAAAAAACGATCGACTACGTCAAAGGCCGTTTACTTTCTCCCACCGGTTTGGAGTGGGACCATGCCGTGGTGTATTGGAAAACCTTGCAATCTGACGCGGATGCCAAGTTTGACGCGGTGGTAGAACTGAAAGCCGAAGACATCTTGCCGCAAGTCACTTGGGGTACCTCGCCCGAAATGGTGTTGGACATCAACGGCATCGTTCCTGACCCTGACAAAGAAAAAGACGCCAACAAACGCGGCGCGATTGAGCGCGCCTTGACCTACATGGACTTGCAGCCTGGCAAAGCGCTTAACGACTTGTTTGTAGACAAAGTGTTCATTGGCTCTTGCACCAACAGCCGCATTGAAGACATGCGTGAAGCTGCTGCGGTGGTGAAAAAACTGGGCCAAAAAGTGGCCAAGAACATCAAGCTCGCTTTGGTGGTGCCTGGCTCGGGCTTGGTCAAAGCGCAAGCCGAAGCAGAAGGCTTGCACGAGATTTTCAAAGCCGCTGGGTTTGAGTGGCGCGAGCCCGGTTGCTCGATGTGTTTGGCCATGAACGCCGACCGCCTCGAGCCCGGCGAGCGCTGTGCATCCACCAGCAACCGCAACTTCGAAGGCCGTCAAGGCAACGGTGGCCGCACCCACTTGGTCAGCCCCGCCATGGCCGCTGCGGCCGCTATTCACGGCCACTTTGTGGACGTGCGCAAGTTCGCGTAACCGGCTAGTTAATAAACACAACCATGCAGAAATTCACCCTCCACAAAGGCATCGTGGCCCCCATGGACCGCGAGAACGTCGACACCGACGCCATAATCCCCAAGCAGTTTTTAAAGTCCATCCGCAAGACGGGATTTGGTCCTAACTTGTTTGATGAATGGCGCTACCTCGACCACGGCGAACCCGGTCAAGACCCCGCCAGTCGCAAGCCCAACCCCGACTTTGTTCTGAACCAGCCGCGCTACACGGGCGCATCGGTGCTCTTAGCCCGCAAAAACTTTGGCTGTGGCTCATCACGCGAACACGCGCCATGGGCGATTGACCAATACGGCTTTCGCGCCGTCATTGCGCCCAGCTTTGCCGACATATTTTTCAACAACTGTTTTAAAAACGGCTTGCTGCCTATCGTGTTGCCCGAGGCCACTGTGGCAAAGTTGTTTGATGAAGTCTTGGCCTTTCCTGGTTACCAACTCACTATTGATTTAGAACGCCAAGTCATCGTTCGAGCACAAGGCGAAGAAATTCCTTTTGAAGTTCAAGCGTTTCGCAAGTACTGCTTGATCAATGGCCTAGACGATATCGGCCTAACATTGCGCCACGCCGAAAAAATCAAAGCCTTCGAAGCCGAGCGCTTAGCCACTAAGCCGTGGTTGGCACACACTGCTGTCAACGCATAAAAGAACTCTGGAATCCCCATGAAAATCGCAGTCCTCCCCGGTGATGGCATCGGCACCGAAATCGTCGCTGAAGCTGTCAAAGTCCTAAACGTTCTAGATCTAAAGTTTGAGATGGAAACCGCCTTGGTCGGTGGCGCGGCCTACGACGCGTTTGGCCACCCCCTGCCCGAAGCCACGCTCAAGTTGGCGATGGACTCCGACGCTGTTTTGTTTGGCGCGGTGGGCGACTGGAAATACGACACGCTTGATCGCCCCTTGCGCCCTGAGCAAGCCATTTTGGGTTTGCGCAAAAACATGGGCTTGTTTGCCAACTTCCGCCCTGCTATTTGCTACGCGCAATTGGTCGATGCATCCAGCCTCAAGCCTGAGCTGATTTCGGGCTTGGACATTTTGATCATCCGCGAGTTGACGGGTGACATTTACTTTGGCCAACCGCGCGGCCGCCGCATCGCGACCGACGGCCACTTCCCAGGCGCCGAAGAAGCGTTTGACACCATGCGCTACTCCAAGCCTGAGATTGAGCGCATTGCCCACGTGGCTTTCCAAGCAGCCCGCAAACGCAAAGCCGCAGGCAAAGAAGGCCGCGTCACCAGCGTAGACAAAGCCAACGTATTGGAAACTTTTCAATTCTGGAAAGATGTGGTGAGCGAAGTGGGCAAAGAGTACCCAGACATCGCCCTTGACCACATGTACGTGGATAACGCCGCCATGCAATTGGTGAAAGAGCCCAAGCGCTTTGACGTGGTCGTGACCGGCAATATGTTTGGTGACATCTTGAGCGACGAAGCGTCCATGCTCACGGGCTCGATCGGCATGCTGCCCTCCGCTTCGTTGAATAGCAAAAACCAAGGGCTGTTCGAACCCAGCCACGGTAGTGCCCCCGACATCGCGGGCAAAGGCATCGCCAACCCGCTGGCCACTATTTTGTCAGCAGCCATGATGCTGCGGTTCAGCTTGAACCAAGAAGCCGCCGCCCAACGCATCGAGGCGGCTGTGCAAAAAGTGCTGGCCCAAGGCCTGCGCACCGGTGACATCTACAGCAA
>QYPA01000029.1 GCA_007279715.1 Comamonadaceae bacterium
G
Organism: Comamonadaceae bacterium; assembly: GCA_007279715.1. GTDB lineage: Bacteria > Pseudomonadota > Gammaproteobacteria > Burkholderiales > Burkholderiaceae_C > Allorhodoferax. The sequence continues at coordinate 2 of QYPA01000029.1, forward strand.
GCAAACATAACGGATGAGGAAATTAAGATGATCGAAAATAGGTTGAATAACCGCCCCCGCAAACGATTGGGATTTAGAACGCCTGCAGAGGTGTTTCATCAATCGTTATCCCGTGTTGCACTTCGTGCTTGAATCCGCCAGAGATAAAATCTTAGTTCTCAATTTTTTTAGAATTTCACGCATTTTTAAATTAATTTCCGAATAGTTATATCTATTAATTAGCCCAACAGGTCCCACGACAACGCCGTACCCCGACGCACATCCAGTCGCAATCGCTTCCCTATAATTCGATCGAGATATTTTGTGGGCATACCTAGCCCCGGGCGGATAGCGCGCACATTGTCTGTGGACAGTACGTCACCCGCTTGCATATCCGTCACGACATACAGCGACCGACGAAATACCATGGACTTCTTCTCGGCCGCCGTTGCGCCGTAGCTGACAGCTCCCAATGCCTGCCAAGCCCGCTCGGTTTCTTGCACCAGCTGCTGCATCTCCGCAGGCTCCATTGAGAACGCGCTGTCCACTCCGCCATCTGCACGGCTCAGCGTAAAGTGCTTCTCCACAACCGTGGCACCCAGCGCCACGCTGGCGACAGATACCCCCACACCCATGGTGTGGTCCGACAGCCCTACCTCGCAGCCAAACAGTTCCCGCATGTGAGGGATGGTGAGGATATTGGTGTTGGCCGGAGTTGCTGGGTAAGTACTGGTGCACTTCAGCAGGATCAAGTCCTTGCAACCGGCCTCACGTGCTGCGCGCACCGTGTCGTCCAACTCGGCAATACTGGCCATGCCGGTTGAGATGATTATTGGCTTACCCGTGGCCGCGACACGACGGATCAGCGGAAGGTCGGTATTTTCAAATGAGGCGATCTTATAGCAGGGCACATTCAAGCTCTCCAGAAAATCAACCGAGGTGTCATCAAACGGAGTACTAAACGCAATCAGCCCAAGCGCCTTTGCCCGCTCAAAAATGGGCTTATGCCACTCCCAAGGTGTGTAGGCCTGCCCATAAAGTTTGTACAGTGATGTGCCGGACCATAAGCTCGCCGGGTCGCCAATGTGAAACTCCCGCTCATCCAGATCAATGGTCATTGTGTCCGGGGTGTAGGTCTGGATTTTGAGAGCATGCGCGCCAGTTTTTGCCGCAGCGTCCACAATCTCCAGGGCGCGTTCAAGCGACTGATTGTGATTCCCAGACATTTCTGCGATAACGAATGGGCGCTGGCCTGCGCCAATTTTCTGGTTCGCAATAGTGATCATTTGTTATCCACTTTCTCGTCGGTCATCGTTATTCTTACGTCCGCCAAAATGCCATCTCGGCTTAGCTTGGCACGACTGAACTCAAGTCGCTTACCATTGATATTGATAAAAGCGTGAGGGTAGCCTTCTGCATCCAGCATGCGAATCAGGTCGAATAGCTCTTCGAGTGATTTCACCTCCAGTAGATTTCCTTGCTCAGGCTTTCTACGCTGAAAAAATACCGGGTCCCCTGTTTGGGCATAAGGAACAGGCGAAGCATCGATGATCTCTACAATCATTTCTTCAATTATTTTGGAGGCTCTTAGATATATCTCTTCAGCAGCACCGTGCAATGAGAGGGGACGCTTCAAATAGATCGGTCCCGCATCTATTTCCTCAACACACTTTAATGCTGAAATTTTTGTCTCGTAAATACCTCTGGCAATTAGGTTTTGCAATGGACTCCCTCCTCGACCAAAGGGCAAGTCCGTCATGTGAAAAACTATGCATTCGAATCGGTCAAGTACCTCTTTTGGAATCCGATGAGACCAGTGGGGAAAAAATACATATCTTGAATTAATCTTCTCAAGATATTCCACGGAAATACTAGCCGAATCGAATAGTTGATGAAAAACCTTTCCCGTCCTCGCATGAAGCGCGTTTGCGAGGTCTTGATTCCAAGACTTTGAAGAAGCGATAACGTACGTGTCAGTCAATTGGAACCTCCTGTTCGCGCATACCGTCCATTTGGTCATGCCCAAGCACTAACATGCGGTAGTGGATATTCCCCAAAGCATCCGGAGGCAGCTCAGTAAAACCAAGTGACGCAAAGGTTCTACGGGAGGCAACATTCTCCGACTTAACCACCGCACGAATGTCACGGTGGTCTCTGCCGCCCCGGGTGAGAGACTGAACACCCAGTTCAATCAAACGCCGTCCCCATCCCCGACCACGAACCAGCTCATCCAATGAGTAATCAATGGTGGTATTACCACCTTGCCACTCGAAGCGCACCTGCCCCAGAGGCAACCCATCTGCCTCCATCACCAGCAAACTGCAACCAGGATCAGCCAACCGCTGCGCGAACCACCGAACATGGCTCGCAAAATCGATAGGCGAGGACTGCAGCGCGCTGGCCCGTACCATTGGGTCGTTGACCCAATTAAAATAGGTCATGACATCGGTGGCCCTGGCAGCGCGGATCTCTAGTTCAGACGCACGCGTTGGTCTAACCGCCTCCAGCACGCGACAAGTACCCATTCCATCCACCACAGCATGACCCTTCATTTGCCGTGCGCACGGGTCAACCACTGAGGAGAGTTCCTGCACCAAGGCTTCTTCTATGAGCTCGGCGTTCACATTTTCGGCGCGCCCCAAATATCGGATCAATCCCGACGATGCCAGCGCTTCGCAGGCAGGCACTTGGTTATCTGCAATGCTTACCACCAGACTCGGCACGCCCAGACACAAGCGCTCCCACGTTGTGGCACCGCCGGCACCTACGACGATATCCGCAGTCGCCATTAATCCAGCCAAGTGTGGCTGCTGACCGTAGGCCTGCGTTCTGGGTCGCGCCTTCACCATCTCGGTGATTTCGATTTGAAATACAAAATTGGGGCCAATGACGACATCCACAGCAAGGTGCTGCAAACGACTGCTGCTCAAGGCCCTCAGCACCATCCAGGTGATGTTGGCGCTGTCTGATCCGCCCATATAAATCAGAACACGTTGGACGCTCCCCGTTCGAGGCGCCATCGATTCTCGGATCTGCGCGTACTCAGGGCGTAATAGTGCGTACCGAGGGCCCAACAACAATTGACACGTCGCCGGCACCCAGGGCTGGTCCCGATCAGGCCCTGACAGTGAATAGTTCTGATCCAGTAACAAGTCACAGGCATGGGCCCTATTGGCAAGGTCATCGATCACCATGATTTTCGACGCATGGGGGCTAAGCAAGGACTCCCAAACGCTATCCAGCGCGTAGTGATCAACGACGAGCAAATCGCACACCAATCCCTTCAATGCAGCGATGGTCTGCCGAGCGTCCTCCTCCTGACTCACTCCAAGCCAGCCGGCATAGCCAGCTTCGCAACCCGCGCCAGCAGGTTCTGGCAATAGCTCCACTTGGAAACCATCGCGCGCCAGCACTTCAGCCAAGTGGCCAGAGTGTTTGCGGGTGATAAAGCGAATGTGGGCACCGCGTAACTGCAACGCAGAACCAAGAGTGCGACAGCGCATCACGTGGCCGGTGCCAATCAGGTTGGAGGCATCCACCCGAAACACGACATTCATGCCAGTTGCCGCCCCAAAATAAATGCCTCAGCAGCATCCACACCGACCGTGGCGCCACGCCAGCGCGCAAGATGCTCAACGCCCTGAAGGGAACGCGGATGGGGCCATGCTCGGAGTTCTCCGGCATACGAATCTAATGCTTCCAGCTTGCGTGCAAGCGTTGCCGAAATGTCTACAAACCAGTTGGGAGCAAACACGGGGCCACTACCCGGCAATTGCCACTCGGTGCTGGATGCCACTTCAAAGCATAAAAGCGTCTTAACGGGGTGCCCCTGCTGGGGCCTGCATGCAGTTACCACAGCCTCGTGCAGGCGGCGATGATCAATATTGACATCACCTGCATGGTGCGTCAACACGGTGTCAGGCTGGTGGATACCGATGAGCGCTTCTACTGCCTGCGTAACGTCCAACAAGGGGATGGTGTCCATTCGGTTATCGGGAAAGTCCCCGAAAGAAACGGATTGAGTGCCCAATATAGAGCACGCCTTTTGTGCGGCGGCGCGGCGGGCTAGCAACTCTGCTTGCTGGGCATGAGCGTCCGCCTGGCGGGAGTAAACCCCGTCTGCCAAAAATGCCACATGCACGCGAGCACCGGCATCCACCCATTTGGCGATCGTGCCACCACAGCCCAATACCTCGTCATCGGGGTGGGCTGCCAGGACTAAGACGGAGTTATGCACCATGGGGCTCTTTGTAGTTCATGACAATAGGAGCCAGCATCTCTGCTCGCACCCAATCGTCCGAGGTGTCGATATCTTGCACTCGCCAACGGGGAATCAACACTGGAGTGGAATGCCTGTCAAATATGCGCGCACCACTCAGCCAGGCCTCGGGCCGACCCCAGTAGAACTGGCCGGCATCATGTAGTGCCATAGGCAGGTCTTGAGAGCGGGTGGTGAAGTGCTCAGGGGAGAACATTTCTATACCGCCAGTTTCCACTTGCTTGAAAGAGCGAAAAATGGGGGCTGCAAATTCGGTCGCGGCAAAGGCATAGGCCCAGGGGCCGGAGCGCAGCGCATCTAACCCACGTTGAAGATCATCCTGCCGGACAAAGGGGGCCGTGGCATAGATGCAGCATACTGCCTCTGGCGACCAGCCTTGGTCTTGTGCCCACTGGGTGGCATGGGCGATCACTTCAGTGGTGCCTGCAAAGTCATTGGACAACTCTGCTGGGCGCATAAATGGCACCTCTGCACCCCAGCGCTTGGCCACGTCTGCAATCTCCGCATCGTCGGTGGAGACGATGATGTGCGCAAACAGGCCAGAAGCCTTGGCCGCATCGATGGACCAGGCAATCATCGGCTTGCCGCAAAACTCTTTGATGTTTTTGCGTGGGATGCGTTTGCTGCCGCCACGGGCAGGGATGATGGCGATGTTCATGCTTCGATAGCCTCCCGCAGGGTGCGCACCACGTAGTCTTGTTGCTCGGTAGTTAAACCTGGGTACAAGGGAATACTGATGGCCTGTGCGTAGTATTGTTCTGCCTCGGGGCAATAGCCTGCCGCAAAACCCATTTGTTCGTAATAGGGCTGGCGGTAGACGGGGATGTAGTGCAGGTTGGCCAAGATGCCTGCTGCGCGAAGAGCTTCGTAAACCTGGCGCTGCGTTTTACTTTTTGAAGACAATTGAAGGCGAATGACATAGAGGTGATATGCCGAATAACTGTCCGGGTGTTGCCAAGGGGTAGTAATAGGCAACTCGGACAATAGCTGGTTATATCGCTGGGCTATGGTGTGGCGCTGGATTAGAAATTCGTCTAGGCGCCGCATCTGGCTAAGTCCCAAGGCCGCGTGAATATCTGTCATGCGGTAGTTAAAGCCCAGGGCGATCTGTTGGTAATTCCAGATTTCCTGCGCGGGGCGGGGTTGTATGTCTTCAGGGGTGCTGCTGATACCATGACTACGCAGAAGGCGCAAGCGGATGGCGAGCGCAACATCGTTGGTCAAGGCCATGCAGCCCTCACCGCTGGTAATAATTTTGACGGGATGAAAGCTGAAGACGGTAATGTCCGCATAGCGGCCGTTGCCTATGGGGGCTCCTTGATATTTACCGCTAATAGCGTGAGAAGCATCCTCGATAATCTTGAAACCATACTGCTGGCTTAATGCATGGATGCCGACCATGTCACAAGGTTGACCAGACAGGTGCACCGGGATGACCACTTTGGGCAATTGACCTACTCTGGCTGCCACCGCCAACTTCTCAGCTAGGCGGTCTACGCTGAGGTTGTAGGTCCGGGGGTCGATATCCACAAAATCCACTGTTGCACCACAATAAATAGCGCAGTTGGCCGTGGCCACAAAGGTGATCGGGGTAGTCCACACGATGTCACCTGGGCCTACGCCGAGCGCCAGGCATGCGATGTGTAATGCGCTGGTAGCGCTGTTAACAGCCACCGCATATTTGGCACCACAGTAAAGGGCCACGGCCTCTTCAAATGCGGGCACTACGTGGCCCTGGGTCAGACAATCAGAATGTAAGACTGCGACCACCGCGTCGATGTCAGCCTGGTTAATGTCTTGGCAACTGTAGGGGATGATGTTCATGGGTTTACGCCTAGGGGTTGATCCACAATGTCTTGGTAACTACCAGCTCGCTTGATACGCCCGCCAGCTAGTTCCACAACATGGGTGCAATTTCTAAGCGTTGTTAGCCTGTGTGCAATGATAAGCAGGGTGATGTCTTGACTCAAGCCTTCAATGGCTTGCATGACGGCTTGCTCGGTTTCTCCGTCCAGGGCATTGGTGGCCTCGTCAAAAATAATAATGTCAGCTTGCTTGTACAGCGCGCGGGCAATGCCGATGCGCTGTCGCTGCCCACCAGAGAGACGAATACCCCGCTCACCCACCAAGGTTTGATAGTCTTGGGGCCAGGACTCGATGGCATTGGCAATCTGGGCCTGCTGCGCGGCTTGGCGCACGCGCGCTGGGTCGATCTGCGCTTTGGGCACACCGAAGGCAATGTTTTCTTCTATGGTGCTGTCGGCTAAAAATATGGCTTGTGGCACGTGGGCGATATGGGCCTGCCACCCGCGCTGGTTATGGGAGTTGAGCACCTGGCCATCGATCTGCAGGGTGCCGGCGCTGGGCTCCAGAAGGCTCATGATGATGTCAAGTAATGTGCTTTTGCCGCTGCCGGTGGTGCCGATAAAGCCCACCCTGCTTCCTTTGGGAATGGTTAGATTGAGGCCATTCAATACAAAGGGCGATTCTGATTGGTATCGGAAAGACAACTGCGTTAGACGAATGTCTTTCTTAAAAGGGATAGGCGTTGCGGGTGGTTGGTCTGCATAGTCGGGCAAGGGCTGATCAAGTAGATCTAGCGCGTCTTTCAGTGATTCACGTCCACTCTGAATTTCTGTCCACGCAGCGTAGGCTTGCTGCAACACCGGCAGCAGGCGCTGGGCGCCCAATGCCAAGGCGCCCAGCACGGGGATGGCCTTGGCGATGCCGTCAGGCTGTAAGGCTAAGGAATAGGCCAAGCCGGAAATAAGGATCATGCCCAAAGCCTCCATGCCAAAGCGTGGGCTGGACTGGATAAAGGAGCTGTTGCCTTGGGCCTGGCGCAGGGGCAGGTCAGCATTGCGATAGACTTGGCAGTAGGTTTCTTGGCTGCCGTCGATAAGGACATCTCTTATCCCACCCAACCCTTCTTGCAGGGACTTGATGACGTTAGTGGACTCGCGTGCAACCCGTGCGCTGTCAGCCAGCAGGCGAGTGCGGGTCAACTGGATGATGATCAGATAAATAAGCCCGAAGCCACCGAATGCAGACAGCGCAATAAAAGGATCTACCGACAGCAGCGCTACCAAAATTCCCGTCAGCATGAGGCCAGAACTGGCAAGAGTCAACAGTTGGGTGATGATGTAAATCACACCGCCAGTCTTGTTAGAAATCCCGTTGATGATTTCGCTGCTGTTGCGCGAGCAATGCACGGTATAGGGCTGGTAAAGCGTACGGCGGTAAATGCTGATGCTTAGGTCTGCTCCTGCGGCGTAGGTGAGACGCGTGCTAGCCCACAACAAGAGCAGGCGCATGGCGCCTGCCAGCAGCGCAGCGAAGGCGAAGACCAACGTGAGGGGCAAAAGCATTTGTGCAGGCTGGGTGAAGCCGAAAGCCTGGATAACAGGCTGGGCGGCCGGATGCTCAAACACGCGCACAGGCGCCGTTAAAACTCCTAGAAAGGGCAGTACTGCGCCAATACTACAAATTTCGGCGAAAGATGCTGCCAGCATCAGTAGAAGCAATAGTCCGAATTGACCACGCCGGAGGAGGCTGATGTGGTGCCACAAACGGATTAGAAGCGGACGATGGTTTTTATCGAAATGGAGCATCGCAAATTTAAATGCATTCGGCTGCTATAGCGGCAACTATTGAGAAGGTGTCTTTGTTTGGTAATTCCATGCGCTTTCACACATTGCATGAATATTTTGACTTGCAAACCAAGCTAGCAATTGGTTTGACTTTGTGGGATCGGCATAGCATTGAGGAACATCACCTTCACGCCTTGGGCACAAAGCGTAAGGGATTGATTTCCCACTAACTTTAGAAAATGCCTCAACAACTTGTAATACAGAATAACCAATTCCAGTACCAAGGTTAAATGCATGCCAACCTTTGTTGTTATTTAAGTACTTTAAAGCAGCCAAATGCCCTTGTGCAAGATCAGTGATGTGCAAATAATCTCTAACGCCGGTTCCATCTAGAGTCGAATAGTCTGAACCAAATATATTTAAGTTAGGCTTTTCACCAGATGCGACTTGGACAATATAGGGCATTAGATTGTTAACAACTCCCTTGGTGCTCTCACCAATGAGGCCACTGACATGCGCTCCCACTGGATTAAAGTATCGTAGGCAAACAACTCCCCAATCAGGGTCACTTTTTACAACATCACTAAGCATTTCTTCAATATGAAGCTTTGTTCTTCCGTACGGATTAGTAACGCTCAGGGAATGCATTTCATCAACGGGGAGGTATTTAGGCTCTCCATACACAGTCGCACTGCTACTAAAAACTAATTTTTTAATACCAACTTCCTGCATTGCCTGTAGCAAACTTATCGCACCTTGAACATTATTTGAAAAATATTCAATTGGATTGATTACGGAATCTCCAACAGCCTTTAGACCTGCAAAATGCATAACGGCATTTATTTCAAATTGTTTAAAACAATTAATTAATAAATTTGTATCTCTTACATCACCTTCAATAAGTGATATTTTTTTTTCCACTATTTTTTCAATGGCATCAACCACAGATGAATTACTGTTCGTTAAATTATCATACAAAACCACTTCATGTCCAGCGA